>JBGTNF010000121.1:0-4391 GCA_041743205.1 Thermomicrobiales bacterium
CATCGTCGCGGGCGGGGGTGAAGGGCTGGAGGATGTCGATCTCGTTGTCGAAGATGACGAGGGCCACGCGGTCGTTGGGACCGAGGTGGGCGAGGGCCTGGATCACGGCGGCCTTGGCGAGGTCGAGCGCGTCGCCCGCCATCGAGCCGGACCGGTCGAGGACGAAGGCGAGGTCGATCGGGGCGCGGTCGCGGGATCCGGTGCGAGCCGGTCGCCCGGCGGTGACGGTGAGCAGGAGGGCGGTGTCGTCGCGCGAGGCGGCGAGGGTCGATCGTTCCCAGGCAGCCTGGATGTCGATGGTGGCGTTGGTGTTGGCGGTCATGGCGTGAGGTCCTTTCGGGATGCTGCGGGCGTGGCGGGTTTGCGCCGCTGTCGCTGCGGCGAGAGATATCGCTACGCTGCCTCGACTTCGCTCGGAATGACGTTGGGGTTGGGTAGCGAACCGTCGGTCAGGTCCCGGTGAGGATGCGTTGGGCCCAGGCGACGAGCGAGTCGATTTGCTCGCGACGTCGCTCGTAGGTCGCCTCCTCGATCAGCAATTCGGCGCCGGCGGTGATTGGCACGCGGCGCCAGGTGGTTTCGGCCGGGTCCGGTTCCGGCGCCTGCGGAGGAAAACGGATGGCGGGTCCACGCGACCGCTGGTCGCGGTCGAGGACATTGGCGATGTAGTCGGCCGCGCTGGATCGCTCCGGCGGCATCCGCATCGCTACCGCTCGTGCTGGCGTGGCCGGCTCGTCGGCGTACGGCGTGGGCTCTTCGGCGATGGCATCGGCAGTGGTCGATTCCGCTTGCTGGCGCACAAGGCCAGCGGTCTCGGCGATGTCGCGGGCGGACATCGTGTCGAGCGTGCGGCGGATTTCCCGCAACGGCAGGTAGCGCTCCTTCATCGCGCCGATCACGAGCAGCCGGTCGAAGTGGTGTTCCGTATACCGGGTGGCGGCGCCGCGCCCGGTCGGCGGCGGCAGCAGGCCCTCGCCGATGTAGTAGCGAACAGTGCGAACAGTGACGCCGGCGAGCGCGCAGAGCTCGTCCAGGGTGTAGGCGGTGTCCGGGACCGAGCGATCACGATCTCGGTTGGGGGCGCGTGGCGATCGCTCGTTCGGCATGGCGGAAAGAGTCCTCATTCGGGGTCCGGAAAAGTAGGCGAACGGTCCGGAAGGTGTCGACTGCACTATGGTAACAGTACAACGTTTCACTGTCAACAAGTTGATGCACTGAAATTTGAAGGGACCCGAATGGGCGGCATCCTATCGCTTTGCTGCGCTGACGCTCGGGACAGCCTCTGTCGATCGGCCCGTACGGGGGCGGGTGAGGGTTGGCGGTGGACGGCACAAGACCGTCCAGTACGACCCCAGTACGAAGCGAGAAGAAGGTGGCCCTCTGGAGCGTCTAGAAACGTGCGGCGTCCGGTATAACAGGAGGCTCCGTACGCCGTTTTCGGCGTCGCCAGTGATTCCTGGGGAGTTTTCGATGAGCAGGACGATCGTGATTACCGGCCCCACCAGCGGGTTCGGCAAGGGCGTTGCCCTTGCACTGGCGGACGAAGAAACCAACCTCGTGCTGGCGGCCCGGCGCGAGGAGGCGCTGGCGGCAACCGCTGCCGAATGCGGTCACGGCGCACTCGCCGTGCCGATCGATGTCGCCGATCCCCAGGCAGTAGCGCGGCTGGCCGAGATCGCGATCTCCACCTTCGGCGGCATCGACGTCTGGATTAACACCGCCGGGGTCGGGGTGCTGGGGCGGTTCGACGAGATTCCTCTGGAGGATCACCGGCGCGTGATCGAAACCAACCTTCTGGGGACGCTGCACGGCAGCTACGCCGCGATCCGGCATTTCCGGGAGCGTGGGGCGGGCACGTTGATCAACATCGCGTCGGCGGCGGGCAAGATCGCCCAGCCCTATTTCTCGTCGTACTCCGCGTCGAAGTTCGGGATCCTGGGGTTGAGCGCGGCGATCCGGCAGGAACTGGCGGTGAACGGTGAGGATGCGATCAAGGTCTGCACCGTCGATCCCTGGGCGGCCGACACGCCGTTCTTCCAGCACGCCGGCAATTACACGGGCCGTTCGCTGCGGATGCCGCTGATGCAGGGTCCGGAAGGCATCGTGGAGGCGATCGTCGGCCTGATCGACGATCCGCAGGACGATCTGGACGTCAGCGTGCTGGTCAAGGCCAGCACGCTGTCCAGTCACCTCGCGCCGGGTGTGACGGAGGCCATCTCAGCGAAGCTGGTCCACAAGACGCTGATCGAGGACGCGCCGGCGTCGGCGGGCGATACGGCTGGCAGTGTGCACGAGTCGTTGCCGGTTGGCACGACCGTGGAGGGCGGGAACCGCGACCGGATCGCCCGGGAGGATGCGGCGAAGGCGGGGTGAGGGCTGGACGGGCCGCATTGGCTGAACGGTACAAGGTGACGCTGCGCGTCAGTTCGAACGTGCTTCGCACAGGGATTCTTCGCTGGCGCTCAGAATGACGGACTTGAAACGGAGTTAGCCGGTGAGTTTGGCGACGAGCGTTTCGTCCCAGGTGAGGTGGTCTTCGACTTCGTCGGCGAGGGAGGTTTCGCCGGTGCGGTCGTGGTTGACGCCGCGTTCCCAATCGCGCAGGGTGAGGTTGACGAGCAGCGAGATCAGCTCGCTGCGGTCGTGGCTGAAGGTGGCCAGGTCCGCTTCCGGGGTGGGGTCGCCGGTGGCGGGGCGGAGGGCGCGGATGTCGGGCTCGTCCTCCATCGCCAGCAGCAGGATCGGTTCGTGGCGCATGATCGATTGGAGGCGGCGGAGGTTGACCGCCTCCCGCACCCGCAGTTCGAGCAGCAGCGAGGCCCGTTCGGGATCGAGCGTTTCGGGCACCGGATCGCCGAGCGCGGCGCGCACCGTGGTCGGGGTTTCGAGCAGGCCGTCGATGAGGTCGCGGTAGGTGTCGAGCATGGCGGGGCAGGTGTCCTTGCCGGGTGGCCGGGATGGCGTCGTTTCGTCAGGCTCAGGCCTGGTGCGGGTGGATGCTCCAGGCGACGCCGAACGGGTCGCGGAAGGTGAAGACCGGACCTTCCGAGGCCAGCAGGGTGTAGCCGCGCATCATCACCTTCGCGTTGATCCGGGCGGCGCCCGATGGCTCCATCGCCACCGCGATCCGGTTACTGATGACGGAGTAATCGAGGCGGGCGGCGCGTCCGGCCCGCATCAGGGCGACGTTGAGCGGACCGTTGTGCATGAAGGCGACATCGGCTTCGGTGGCGGAGTGAGAGGCCTGGGCGTGGTCGTACTCCTGCCCCAGCTGTTCCCACACGCCGTCGGCGTCCTGGCGAAGACGATCGCCGAGCGTCAGGCCCAGCAGCTCGGCGTAGGTCGTTTCGGCGGGGGCAAGCTCCATCACCTGGATCACGGCGTAATTCCGCCCGCGGATCGTCACTTCGTCCTCGGCGTCGATCAGGTTGACGGCACTGATCGTCGCGGCTGGGGCCGCCTCGATCATGGCAACGGTGGCAACGGCGACGTCCGCGGTGGGGGCCGAACCCGCCAGTTCGCGGTTGGTGTTGAGGCCGGCCACGGTTTCGCGTTCGTGGTCGCCGATTTTCGGGACCGACGTTTCGACCCACGGCTGGTCGCGTCGGATCGCGGCGACCAGGGCCGGGGCGTCCACCTCGTGGAGACCGATGCGCTGGCCGCTGTGGAGGACGAGCCCAATCTGGAACCGGCTGTCCTCGCGGGCGGCCCCGATCTCCCCGGCCCAGGCGTGCAGCGTGGCGACGACGCGTAGCGAGTGCGCGGCCACGGTCAGGTCGTGGTAGGGGACGTCGATGCCAAGCCCGTGGGCGGCGCGATCGACGAGCACCTGGGCGTCACCCGCCGAGGCCACGGCCACGTTCGCTTCCGCGGTCAGGTTCTCGGGTACTTCGAGCAGAAACCGGTACGCCATGCCGTCGTCTCCCCTGGGCGCCGCCGCGAAATGAGCGGCCGGCGCGAAACATCGCTTCCAGCCCGGTGATTGTACCAACGATTGGCGGCCGGGTTCGCGTGGCCGGTACAAGACCGGCCAGTACGAGGGTGGCCAGGACGGGTGGCGAGAAGGGCGTGACAGGTTCACATGGAATTCACAGGAAAACCAGAGACGGCTTTGACGCCGGAGCCATACACTCGCCACCATGGTCGTGAACGGACGGTGGGTGAACCCCCGCCGGGCCGGGCCAGCGATGACGGCGCGTCTTCGGATGGGGAGACGCGCCCGCCATCCCCGTCAGGCGATGGGGATCCACGTAACCGCGAAAGCGGGAAGGGATAAACAGATGGGCACGTCGATTGTGACGCGAACGAAAATGTTGGGCACGGGGTTTGCCGCCGCGGCGCTGCTGACCATGGGCGCCTACGCCCCGACGCTGGGGCAGGATGCGCCGGCC
>JBGTNF010000122.1:0-2258 GCA_041743205.1 Thermomicrobiales bacterium
CGACCTCGGGCCGGGCCAGCAGCCAGTCGACTTGGGGCGTCACCACCGCCTCCCAGTCCGGACGGAACACCAACCCCTGCTGGATCAACGCCCCGCCCTGGCCGGGCCCATCGACGAGCAGCACCGCGTAGCCGCGGCGCAGGGCCGCCACCCCGCCGGCAAAGAACAATTCCTCCTTGGTGCCCTCGTAGCCGTCTACGATGACCATGGTTGGGAGCGGCGTGGAAGCGGACGCGGAGGGCGTTGCGAAGTATCCCTCCAGCGTCGTCCCCTCGTACGGGATCTGGACGATGTCGATGGTCCATTCGCTGAGTTCCGCTGCCCGCTGGAAGGCCTCCCGCTGGCGTTCGTAGGCGTCGATGAAGTCGGGAACCATCGGCGGCCGGTAGAGGAAGATCGACGAGGTGCGGTAGTACGTCACCGCCCGCAGGAAACCTTCCCGCGCGCTCACCGTGTGCCCTGCGGCAAGGCTCGCCTCGGCCGCGGCGTAGACCGTGTCAGCGGTCGCCCGCCACTCGGCCAGCCAGCTCGCCTCGTCGCCCGGCACGATCCGGCGCGCGGTCATGAAGCACTCGCCGATGTCGGCCCCGCCGACGAAGATCGTGTCCAGCGCCCGCAGGAACTGGGCGTCGAACTCGGGGTTGTCGAACGCAAGGTGCGTAAGCGTCGTCAACCTGGCGGGGGTGTCGCCATCGGTGTCCCCTCCTGGGCGGTTGTCTGGCCGGCAAATCCGGCCACGGGACCGGCGGCGGCCAGACCCGCCGCGAGCGCAGATCCGCTTTGCGTCAATGCCCGCCGCCGTGAGACACGGCGATTGGCGAACTGCCCGGAAATGGCGTTTTGGGAAGCGTCATTCATTGAAACATCCTTTCTGAACAGATGAAAAGGGCGTAAGCCCGGAAATGCCTGACCGGCGCTGCGTCAGGCGTACGGTCCCAGGTCCAGCGCCTCGACCACCGGTTTGGGCCGAAACCGATCGTCCCAGAGTCCGCCCGGCGGCGAATATTCCCGCGCGTACCACTGGTCGCACGAGAACCCGCAGACGAACGGCACGCCGCTGGCAATCACTCGCGCATGGTTAATCCATGCCCGGCTCGACCAAAGGCGCTCAGCACGTCGTCGCCCGTCGGGTCGCCCTCGTCTCCCGGAGTCGCTTCCTGCGCGGCGGTGTGGGCGAAACCCACCGCCGCCAGGTCGGCAGCCGCCTGGATCAGGGCCTGGCGGCGGGAGAAGCAGCGAAAGGCAGCTCGTTCCCCAATCCGGTTCACCCCGGCCTGGTCCATGACGATGCACCCTTTCGGGTCAAGCTCGTGTTTCGCCTACGGGCTCTGCGCCAACCGGTCCCGGCCCGCCTCCATCACCGCGAGGGCCGCGTCCATGTCGATCCCGGCCTCCGGGTCACGGAAGCCGAGGCTGTAGAAGAAGTGCCGGCCATCCGCGCGTTGCAGGAGCCAGGTTGCGCTGAGCACGCCGAGCTCCGACCCGCCCTTGTACCCGACGTAGGGCCAGGTTTCGCCATCGAACGGCAGGGGAGTCTCCAGCGACAGGATTTCGGCGACCTGTCGCAAGCCGGGCTTCTGCGACTCTGCCAGCAGCCAGGCCATCGTCCGGGCGAGATCTTCGCGGGTCGCGAACCACTCGACCCGGTCGATTTCGATCGGCTCGGTCTGGTCGAGGTCCGCCAGCGCCTCGTAGGGAATCGCGTCGATTTCCTCGGCCAGGATCCGGCGTCGCTCCGCCACGCTGGCGGCCACGTAGGCGTCGAGCTGGTCCGGGGGATACGCAAACTTGAGCATCGTCAGCTCGCGCGTCGAAAGCAGGGGAATGTTGCGGGCCGGATCGCTGTGGCCCATCGTCGCCATCGCCCCTTCCACGTCCTCGCGACCGGCGAGGAAGAGCATGTGGTCCGTGGCGGTGTTGTCGCTCTTCTGGATCATCCGCTCGGCGAGGTAGCGCAGGGTGAAGGTCGTTCCAGCCGGCGCGTAGCGGAGATCGCCGCCGGGAACGCTCCGATACTGGTCCTCGATCTCGACCAACTGTTCCCAGTCGAGCGTGCCGGCCTCGACCTGCGTGGCGAGGGCGCCCAGGATCCAGAGCTTGAACTTCGACCCGATCGGCAGCAGCCGATCGGCGTTGGCTGCGTGGATCGGCCTGATCGCGCCGTCAACCAGTTCCGCCGCCAGCAAGGCGGTTGCCGGCGCAACCGCCGAAAGCTGCGCGTCGATCTCTTCCCAGGCGGGAGCTCCGGCGCCTGCCGG
>JBGTNF010000123.1:0-35284 GCA_041743205.1 Thermomicrobiales bacterium
CCGCGTTCGGCGTTGGCTCGGTGCTGCCGCACACGCTGGCCGCCCGCAAGGCGCCGGCCGTCATCCAGGCCACCGGGCCCCTCATCTACTGGGGCGGCCTGATCTTCTCCGACGCCGCGAACCAGATGCTGACCGACACGATCACCCAGTGGGGATCGGATAACGGCGTCGACGTCGAAGTCGTGATGATCAATCAGAACGAAACCCAGCAGAAAGTGAGCGCCGCCGTCGAATCGGGCACCATGCCTGGCGCGCTCGACCTCGGGCTCGGTCTCGCGCAGCTGCTGAGCACCACCGGCGAACTCCGCGATCTGGGAGCGCTGTACGACAAGATCGGCGCCGCCCAGGGCGGCTGGTTCGAATCGATCGATTCCGCCGTGGACCCGGCCCTGCTGGGCGGCGCTCGCACGGGCGTGCCGTTCGGCTCCGGCGGCAACATCATCTTCCGCCGCCTCGACGTGCTGGAGGAGGCCGGCATCACGACTGCGCCGACCACCTGGCAGGAAATGAGCGAGCAGGCGATCGCGGCCCAGCAACCCGGCGTCTACGGCCTCGGCCTGGCGCTCTCGAACGTCGGCGACGGCAACCTCCAGGCCTCGGTGCTGCAGGCCTACGGCGGCCGCATCGCCGACGATGAGGGCGTTGCCTGCACGATCCGGTCGGAAGAAACCCGCGCCTACCTCGAATGGGTGACCGCCGCCTTCGAGGCCGACGCCTTCCCGCCGGGGGCCACGACCTGGGACGGCGCCGGCGACAACACCGCCTATCTCTCCGGGCAGGCGATCTTCATCGCCAACCCCGGCAGCGTCAGCATTGCCGCCCAAACCGACGATCCTGAACTGTTCGAGGCGACAGGCTACTCGGCGCTCCCGGCCGGACCGGTGATGACCGTGGCCCCGATCGGGCCGAACATCCGATCGATCCCGGCCACAACCGAGGACGTCGACACCGCCTCGGCGCTGATCGAGTTCCTGTCCCAGCCGGAGTTCCTCGGCGAGTACTACAAGGTCGCCATTTACGGTCCCGTGCTCAAGGCGCAGGAGACGATGGAGGCCTTCGACATCCCGGTCCTTTCCGGCCAGCGCGACCTCGTGCTCAACGGCACGGCTCCAGCCTTCCCGGACGTCAACAACGCCGCATTTGCCGATTTCGGCGCCAACTTCCTGGTCCCGAAAATGGTCCAGCGGATCGTGGTCGATGGCCGGACCATCGACGAGGCGATGGACGAAGCCCAAACCCAGGGCGACGCGATCTACGCCAAGTACGTCTGACTGACTCGTTCGCTCAGGGCCCGCCTCGATGGCGGGCCCTGACGATGTTCCAGAACCCGGCGCTGCCAGGCGATGTCATCGGAGTACGCAATGTCCATCCTGGTCAAACCGGAGTCACTCAGGACCTCGGGCGGACCGCGCCTGACGCTCGCCAGCCGGCAGGCCATGATCGGGTACCTGCTCGTCATCCCGGCCCTGTTCCTGCTGCTCGGCCTGGTCGCCTACCCCTTCTTCTTCGCGATCAGCATTTCGTTCACCGACCGCCTGGTGGGACAGGACGGGGCCTGGGTGGGCCTCGACAACTTTCGCTACCTGATGAACAACCCGAGCTTTCTGAAGACGATCCAGAACACGATCATCATGGTCGTCGTCTCCGACATCCTGAAGCTCTTCATCGGGCTCGGGCTGGCAATGCTGCTCAACCAGGCGGTGCGGGGCCGCGGCCTGATGCGGGCCGTGATCATGCTGCCGTGGGCGATGCCGGGGTTCGTGGCCTTCCTCGTCTGGAAACTCCTCTACATGCCGATCGGCGGCGCCTTCAACCAGATCCTGACCCGGACCGGCATCTACCCCGAGATCATCGACTACCTCGGCCAGAAATCGACGGCGCTGCCGGCGGTAATCGTGGCCACGACCTGGCGCGGGTTCCCGTTCTGGGCGATCTCGTTCCTCGCCGCGCTCCAGGGCGTGCCCGGCGAGCTCTACGAAGCGGCCAAGGTCGATGGCGCGTCGAGCTGGCAGCGGTTCTGGGACATTACGTTGCCCAGCATCCGGCCCGTGATCCTGATCGTAACCCTGATGTCGTCGATCTGGACCGCGAACAGCTTCGAGAACATCTGGATCATGACCCAGGGCGGCCCGTCCGACGCGACGATGGTCTTCCCGGTGCTGGCCTACTTCGGGATGCAGACCCAGCGGCTGGGCGAAGCGGCCGCCGTCTCGGTGGCGATGATCCCCGCCCTGCTCATCCTCGTCTTCTTCGTCACCTGGCTCATCCAGGAGGATGACTGATGGCTAGTCACGCAGCATCCCCCGAGTTCATCACCCTCATGTTGCCATTCCGAGCTTGCGAGGAATCTCCCGCCGAAGGCGGTACCGGCCTTTGCGGCGCGAAGGGAGGCCACACAGGGCCTCCCCTACGAAGCGTGCGCGAAAGGGAAGTACGCTAGTGGCCACCACGACCTCCACCTCGCGACCGGCCGGGACCGGTTCCAGCGCGCACGCCTTCAGCACGGACCGGCGGCGGACGACGACCCGCAACCTGATGTCGCTCTTCGCCGTCTACGGCTTGATGCTGCTCGTGGCCGCCGCCGTAATCTTCCCGATCTACTGGATGTTCTCGATTTCGCTCAAGCTGCCGCGGGAAATCTACCGGATTCCGGCGCTGGTTCCCCAAAACCCGACGCTCGACAACTACCGCGAGCTCATCAACGAACGCGGCTTCCTGACCAACATTCGCAACAGCCTGATCATCGCGTCAAGCGTGACCGTCGTCTCGCTGTTGATCTCGTCGTTCGCGGCCTACAGCATCGTCCGCTTCCGCTACCGGTTCCGGGGCTTCGTCGGCCGCCTAATCCTGCTCACGTACCTCACGCCGGGATCGCTGCTCTTCATCCCGCTCTCGATCATCGTCGCCAGGCTGGGCATCGGTAATTCGCTCTACGGCCTGGTCATCCTTTACCTGACGTTCTCGATCCCCCTCAGCACCTGGCTGCTCTCCGGCTACTTCCGGAGCGTGCCGCCCGATCTCGAAGAACAGGCGATGGTCGACGGCACGACCCAGCTCGGCGCATTGTTCCGGATCCTGCTGCCGCTTTCGCTGCCGGGTCTTGCGGCGGTCGGCATCTTCACCTTCACGGCGGCCTGGAACGAGCTGCTCTTCGCGCTGATCTTCATCACGTCGGAAGATTTGCGAACGGTGCCGCTTGGCATTCAGTACCTGATCACGGGCGACGTACTGCTCTGGGGGCCGATCATGGCCGGGGCCGTGCTGGCCGCGCTGCCGGTGATGGTCCTCTACTTCCTGGCCCAACGATTCATGGTCCAGGGCATGACGGCCGGTTCGGTCAAGGGGTAGCGCATTTCGCGCGAAGCACCGAGTTGGAGCGGCACGGAAAGACCGTAACTCGACTCCGGCCCGGTTGTCCCGACTGGGCAAGTGTCTTTCGTTCTGATATGCGTCCGTGGGCCACACGATGGAAATCACGATCACTGGCATGTTACTTTATGAAAACGTCGACTCCACCTCATCGAAGAAGAACCCACCGAGCTAGTGATCTGGCAACGACGACTGGAATGCCCACATGCCTGTAACGCTCATGAGCCCTGATGAACTCTTCAAGACCGATATGTACCGACATGTGGCAATCGCCTCGGGTACCCGCCATGTGTACATTGCCGGTCAGGTCGCCCGCGATGCGGACGGGAACCCGGTGGCGACAGACGATTTTGCGGGTCAGGTGGCACAGGCCTACCGCAATGTCGCCCTCGCGCTCTCCGCGGCTGGAGCGACCTTCGACGATGTCGTTCGACTAACGATGTACGTGGTCGACTGGAAACCCGAAATGGCAACAGGCCTTGACGCTGGCATGAAAGCGGTCGCCGAGGAACTGCATATCTCGCTGGCCCCGATCACCGTGATCGGTGTTGCTGCCCTGTTCGCGCCAGATCTGATGGTGGAGATCGAGGCAACCGCCGTGGTCGACTGATCGACGCTACGACACCGGTAAATGAAGGCCCCGGCGCGCCCGAGCCAATGTCGAACCGGACCATTGACGCCAGGCCGGGCTCGTCATTCTGTCCCTGGAATCCGCTTCCGGGACAGCCCAGCAATGGTGCCTTCCGGCACCTTTTCTCATCAGTCCTCCGAAGGCATGCGGATCGCACGTGTGTAGTCGTTTGGAAAGGCCCGCAGGCATCAATTGCGGACTACCGCAATCCGGGATTCCGTTCGATTGACTAGGCGAACCGAGACAGAGTCCGAAATGGTCGATGGTGGTTCCAAAGCAACTCGCACAATACTTGCGAAAAGCGTAACCCATGGGTTACGCTTTTCGGATGGACGTGTACGCCGCGCTCGCCGATCCGGTTCGCCGCGAGATCCTCGAAATCCTCAATGCAACGCCGCTTACGGCGGGTCAGCTTGCCGACCGGTTTCCCATCAGCCGGCCAGCTGTGAGTCGCCATCTCAGGGTCCTGCGCGAGGCGGGAGTGGTGGCGGTTGTGCCCTCGGGCCGCGAGCGGGTGTACCGGGTCGAGCCAGGAGCGCTTACGGAGATCGATGGCTGGCTGGCCCAGTTCCGGGATGTGTGGGGCAGCCGGTTCGACGCCCTCGAAACGGAAGTGTTCCGAACCCGGCGCGAACGCGAGCGTAGTGAGCAAGCGGTGGCCAACCGGGATGGACGATCCACGGAAGCGGAACCGACTTCTCTTCAGGAGGAAGCAAGCGCATGAGCATTCCGGCAACCGGCCGTGTCGAATCCATTGGAAGCGGCCATGACATCGTCATCGAACGCACGTTCCGGGCGCCGATCGGCGACGTGTGGGCCAGCATCGTCGATCCCGAGCGCATGAACCGCTGGGTGGGCACGTGGTCGGGTGAGGCCGGCGTCGGGAAGCGCGTGTCGTTCACCATGACCGCCGAGGAGGGCGCCACGCCCGAAGACGTGTTGATCCACGGTTGCGACGCGCCCCGGCGCCTCGATGTCGAATCGTTCCAGGCCGGGACGTCCTGGCGCATGTCAGTCGAGCTTGCGGAGTCCAGCGGCGTGACCACGCTCGTGTTTCGCCAAAGCGTCGCCCTCAGCGACGAAGGCGCCAGCAGCTACGGTCCCGGCTGGGAGTACTACCTCGACCGTCTCGTGGCCGTTCACGGGGAAACGCCGTTCGCCAGCTGGGATGATTATTACCCGGCGCAGGTTCCCTACTGGGAGGCGCAGTTGCGCGAGGCCGGGGCCGGGACGGCATCCTGAACTGTCGCCTGTGCAATTGGCATCGGTGACGCTCGGGATTGGCGGCACGCAGGCTCCCCGTCGCTCAGGTTGCGCGATCGTGAGCCGGAGTGGCGAGCACCCTGGTCGCCCTCCATTGACGGGCAGCGTTGCCGAGGGTCACCACGACCCAGCTGAAAACGATGAACCCGGCCGAGATCGCGACCACGTAGGCACCGACCATCGCCCAGCCGTCCTCGCGTGGATCGAGGAACGGGTAGGGGTACCAGTCCGCAAACGGCCCACGCAGCAGCGAGACGGCGCAGAACGCGAGCGGGTAGAGCGTCCACAGCAGCGCGCGTTTGAAGGCCAGCCGATGCTGGGGCGGCGAGATCAGCCAGTCGAGCAGGAGCACGATCGGCATCAGCTGGTGCAGCACGTCGCTCGCCCATTGGTAGTTGTAGGAGATGCCGGTGTCGTTGGCGCTCGTCGGCAACACGGCATGCACGATGCCGGTGGTGGCCAGCCAGGTCACCACGGCGCCTCGAAGCAGATCCCAGACGGGGGTGTCCATCTGGTTGGTCCACAATCGCCAGGCCCCGGCCAGCAGCACGACCGCCGCCAGGAAATTGCTCTGGTAGGTGAAGAGGAAGAAGAAGTCGCCGGCTCCCAGGAATGGATCGTCGAAGCTCCGGGTGTACTGGGCCACGATTGCGACAAGCGTGAGCAGCGCAAACGCGACTCGCGCTATGGCGGTGAACCTGTCCGTAATCGGGGTCCGTTCCATGTCGCCGTTTCCTCGCAAGAGCCGGTCAGGTCGCCGGCCGGGCGCCGGTCGATCGCTCCGACCACCAGTCCCGCGCGTTGTTGCCGGCGGTGACGAGCGCCCAGATGATGCCCATGAACAGCACCGCGATGCCGAGCGAGTAGGCGACGATCCCGCCGTAACCGCCTACCGAGTCCGGATTGAAGAACGGGTAGGGATACCAGTCGGCGATCGGTCCCCGGATCAACGAGTAGACGCAGTACGCCAGCGGGAAGATCATCCAGACGAGCGCCTGGCGGATCGTCAAGCGGTGGCGCGGCGGACTGATCACCCAATCGAGCACCATCACGATGGGCATGAACTGGTGCAGCACGAAGTTGACCCACGGCTCGGTGAGGTCCAGGTTGTCGTCGAGACCCGAGAGTAGGGCCGCGAAAACGATAAAGGTCGTTGTCATGTAGGCGGCGACCGCGCCCCGAAACAGCTCCCAGCCCGGCGTCGGCTCCTGGCCTCGCAGCGCGAACGTGGCTCCGGCCAGCAGGACGACCACAGTCAGCAAATTGCTTTCGATGGTGAAGAAACTCAGGAAGTTAAGGACGCTGGCATCATTTCGGGTGACACCAATCCAGAGTTGGGCCACGATCGCCGACAACGTCAGCGGTCCCAGGGCAATGCGCAGATACTGATACCAGGGTTCCCTGACCACGTCTGTCCCTTCGCCTTCGCCGTCCGCAATGCCGCCCGTCGGTTTCGGCATCATACATGAGGCACGACCTCGCGTGCTGCATTCCAGCGGCGCCGACTGGAATCATCGGGGAAGGGAACCGCATCGACACTTGCACGCTGCACTAATGTTGTTGGGAGAGATCATTCCCGCGCCGCGCCTGCATGTCACGGAGCCGTTGCCATGACCGAACCAATCAGCAAGCGAACCCACGAACCGCCGGCCTTCCTGTTCGACCTGGATGGGACGCTGATCGACAGCATCTACCAGCATGTGGTTGCCTGGAAACGCGCGCTGGAATCGTGCGGCGTGCACCTCGCAGTCTGGAAGATCCACCGCCGGATCGGCATGAGCGGCGGCCTCTTCTTGAATGCCCTGTTGCGCGAGCTGGGCCACCCGCTGGACCCGGAGCAAACCCGGAAGATGCAGGTGCTTCACGGCGATTTCTTCGCCGAGATCGCCGATCAGGTTCGCCCGCTGCCGGGCGCCATCGACCTGCTGCACACGCTCACCGAAATGGACGTGCCGTGGGCGATCGCCACCAGCGGACACATGCGCAGCGCTCGCCACGGTCTGGAGATGCTTGGCGTACTCGACGGTCCGGCCCCAATCGTCACCCGTGATCTCGTTCGCTACGCCAAGCCCGACCCCGATCTCTTTCTGGCGGCTGCGGAAAAGTTGGGCCACCCGATCCAGAACTCGTGGGTTATCGGCGATTCAATCTGGGACCTGCTGGCCGCCCAGCGGGCCCGGGCGCTCGGCATCGGCGTCCGCTCCGGCGGCTACGGGGGCGACGAACTTCGGGAAGCCGGCGCGTTCCGGGTCTACGACGACCCAGCGGACATCCTGCGTCACCTCGATGAACTTGGCGTTCGGGCAACCTGAACCGTGGCGCTACCCCGGTTCGTCAGTCCGACTCCATAAATGGCGTGATGAGCGCATCGCCTTGACCACAGTCAATTCGCCGGCCGAAGCCAATGCCCGGTACTCCTCCGTCTCGCGACCGTAAAGGGCAACTCGACCCTGCGGATCGTGATGAATGCCCCAGCCGTACTTCTTGCCGAGGTCGGATGCCCGCAGGCAGGGGCGTCCCTTCGAGAAGAACTCCTTCCGGGCTGCCGCGCGATCGCCCTCGGGAATGTCTTGCCGGTCCGCCCACACCGTGAAGATCACATCGTCCGATGTGTTCTCGTACGGGCGTTCGGCGATGAGTCGCCAGGTTCTTGAGGTCACGGACGGGTTTTCTGGCTTCTCGGGCGGCGCCACGCCCATCGTCGCCGTCGAGTCCTCGGCAATGGTGATGAAGGTGTCGGAATAATTGGTCGTATGCATCGGTCGGCTCCCTCCATGTTCGCAAACAATGGCCCGATTATGCCAAAAGAACATATGTTCTACAATACGTCCGCGGCGCTGATCACGATCGGCGCCGCGTGATGGTCAGCGATTCGCCATCGACCGTCCGTTCGAGACGGCGGCGGATGGAGCCGCCGATCCGGCCCGCCTGGACCTTGACCTGGATCGCCTTGGGGCCGATGAACAGGTCATCGACCGTCGCCTCCCAGATGTCGAGCCAGCGCTGGAAGTGCATCGACGTCAGCGGTTCGCGAATGTGCAGGGCCAGATGTACGTCGAAGGCGTTGCCTTGGTAGAGCCCGGCCTGGAAGAGAACGGTTTCCCAGAAGTCGCACATCGTTGGCAGGTGCGCATCGAGGTCCATCTTCGCGATATCGATGAAGATCGGCCCGAGCACGGGATCGGCGAAGGCCCGCGTGTAGAACCCGGACACGAGCGTCGCAATGTCCTGCCGGTCACGCAGATCGCGGCGGGTGGGGTCGACGGCAGGCGTGGGCAGGTTGTTGCGGGTGGCGTCGTTCATGGATCCAGTGTACGAGACAAGTGCTTATGTCCGGTTTGGTACAGTTAGGCCACGCTGCGGCCCCTCCTGAAGAACGGGTCGGCACGGTGGCGGTCCTCCTCTGCCGTGATTCGCCGATGGAGCAACTCAACGTGGTTCAAGCCCCCAACATCGCCCCCATCTCCCAAACCGCGTTCTCGGCTGCCGAAACCATGCCGGACGCCCAGGGCCGGTTCGGCCGGTTCGGTGGCGCCTACGCTCCCGAAACCCTGATGCCGGCCATTTCCGAGCTTATCGCCGCCTACGAGGAGGCAAAACGGGACCCGGCGTTCCAGGCCGAGATCGACGAGCTGGCGACCCATTACGTGGGACGCGCGACCCCCCTCTACGAAGCCAAACGCTTCGCCGCCGAAACCGGCGGCGCCGATGGACCCCGGATCTTCCTTAAACGGGAGGACCTGGCCCACACCGGCGCCCACAAGATCAACAACGCGCTCGGCCAGGCCCTGCTCGCGAAGCGGATGGGCAAGCCCCGCATCATCGCCGAAACCGGAGCCGGTCAGCATGGAGTTGCCACGGCAACGGCCTGCGCCCTGCTCGGCCTCAAGTGCGTGGTCTACATGGGCGAGGTCGATATCCAGCGGCAATCGCTCAACGTCTTCCGGATGAAGCTGCTCGGGGCCGAGGTCGTCTCCGTCACCTCCGGGTCGAAGACGCTGAAAGACGCGATCAACGAGGCAATCCGTGACTGGGTCACCAATGTCGACGACACCTTCTACATCTTCGGCACCGTCGCCGGCATGCACCCGTACCCGATGATCGTCCGCGACTTCCAGTCCGTCATCGGGCGCGAGGCCCGCGTGCAAATCCGGGAGCAAACCGGGGCGCTGCCGGATGCGATCGTGGCCTGCGTCGGCGGCGGCTCGAACGCAATGGGTCTCTTCTACCCTTTCCTTGGGGATGAATCGGTGGAAATCATCGGCGTCGAGGCGGGCGGTCACGGGCTCGAATCCGGCCTGCACGCCGCGACCCTTGTCGCCGGCGAGGAAGGTGTGCTGCACGGCTCGTGGTCGTACGTGTTGATGGACGACGACGGCCAGATCGTGGAGACCCATTCGATCTCGGCTGGACTCGATTACCCCGGTGTCGGACCGGAGCTCTCGCACATGAAGTACACCGGCCGTGCCCGGTTCGTCTCGATCACGGACAAGGAGGCGCTGGAAGGGTTCAAAATGCTCTGCCGCACCGAGGGCATCATCCCGGCGCTGGAATCGAGCCACGCGATCGCCTACGCCGCCAAGCTGGCGAAAGAGATGAAGCAGGGGCAAACAATGGTGATCAACCTTTCCGGTCGGGGCGACAAGGACATGCACACGGTGGCCGACGCGCTGGGGGTTTCGCTGTGACGGACACCGTGACATCGACGGCAGCGACTACGACGGCCAGCCGGATCGGCGATACGTTCGCCCGCCTCAAGGCCGAGGGACGAACCGCGCTGATGCCGTTCCACACGGCGGGCTACCCGACCCTCGCAACGAGCAAGGCCATCATCCACGCCCTGATCGACGCCGGCGCGGACATGATCGAGGTCGGCGTCCCGTTTTCCGATCCGATCGCCGATGGGCCGTCGGTGCAAAGCACCGGCCAGATCGCGCTCGAAAACGGAACGCGGCTCAAGGACTGCATCGAGCTGGTGCGCCAGTTGCGGGCCGAAGGCGTGACCACGCCGCTGCTGTTGATGGGCTACTACAACCCGGTCCTCAAATACGGCGTGGAGCGCTACGCGGCCGATTGCGCGGCGGCGGGCGTCGACGGCTTCATCGTGCCCGACCTTCCGATCGAGGAGTCGGGCGCCCTGCGCGAGGCCTGCGCCGCGCACGGCCGCGACCTGATCTTCATGGTCGCTCCCACCAGCACCGAAGACCGGCTCCGGGCGGCGGCCGAGCACGGCAGCGGGTTCCTGTACTGCGTGTCGGTCACCGGGGTCACTGGCGCGCGTGACGCGATGTCGCAAACGATCGGCGACTACATCGCCCGTGTGCGCCAGATAGCGAACCTGCCGCTGGCGATCGGGTTCGGCATCTCGAAATCCGAGCACGTCCGCCAGGTGGGGGAGATCGCCGAGGGCGCGATCGTCGGCGCCGCGCTCATCAACGCCCTGACCGCGGTGTCGGATGATGAGAAACCGGCAAAGGCCGCCGAGTTCGTCCGCTTCCTCCGCGGCGAAGCAGATTAGTCGTCTCGTAGGGGTCAACCTCCGTGTTGACCCGAACCAGGCCACCCGGAGGCATCGGGCGATCACGTATCCAGCGGGGCCAGGATCGCCCCTACGGAAGCCGGACGAAATCTGTGACTACCCCAACCACCACCACCGCCGAACTCGTCGGACAGAGCATGATGCTGCGGTTCGTGGGGCCCGCGCTCACTGACGAGGCCTGGGCCAAGTTCCGGGAAATCCGCCCCTGCGGCGTCATCTTCTTCGCCGACAACATCACGAGCCGCGAACAGCTCCACGAGCTGACATCAGACCTCCAGGCCGAAGCGCGTGCCCTCGGCATGCCACCGCTGTTGATCGCCGCCGACCAGGAGGCTGGCATCGTCAGCCGCCTTCCGGCCGACATGGTCACCGTCCCGGGCGCCATGGCGCTGACCGCCCGCGGCAACCGCGACGACATCGAGGAAGCGGCCCGGATCACGGGCGTCCAGTTGCGGGAGTGTGGGATCAACGTCAACTTCGCGCCCGTTGTCGACGTCAACAACAACCCGGCCAATCCCGTGATCCGCACCCGCTCGTTCGGCGACACCGTCGAAAAGGTGGTCGATGGCGCCCTGGCGACGATCCGCGGCCTGACCGCAACGCGCGTGGTCGCCTGCGTCAAACACTTCCCCGGTCACGGCGACACCAGTGTCGATTCCCACCTCGGCCTGCCAGTCATCGAGCATCCACTCGAACGCCTGCGCGCGATCGAACTCGCTCCGTTCCGGGCCGGGATCGAGGCGGGCGTGCCGGCCGTGATGACGACGCACATCGTGTTTCCAGTGCTGGATGAGCACCCGGCAACACTTTCGCGGGCGGTCCTGACCGGCCTGCTGCGCGAGGAGCTGGGTTTCGAGGGCGTAATCTTCACCGATTCGCTCTCGATGGACGCCATCAACGATCGTTACGGTCTCGCGGACACGGCCATCCGCTGCAAGGCCGCCGGCGTCGATGTGCTCGAATCGAACGAGTCGCTCGACAAGCAGCTCGTTCGATTTCGGGCACTGGTCCCCGCGGTCGACAATGGGTCGCTGCCTCGCGAGCTCTTCACGGCCACGGTCGAGCGGCTCGACCGGCTGCGGTCGACGTATGGACTCGCTGAACCGACGCCCCCGTTGGCGCCTGTCGATCCAACATGGCGCTCCGAGGCAGAGCGGATCGCCGCCGGGACGATCGCGCATCTCGGCATCCAGTCGTTCGTCCCGATCGGCGCCGATGAACTGGCGCTGATCGTCGATTTCCAGCGGTTGCGATCGAGCGAGGCCGAGGACCCGTTCAACCGGGCCGGCGTGATCCGGGTAGAAACGGCGCTTCACCTGCCGATCACGTTGGTCGCGACGCTGGGCCATCAGCCATCGGCGTCGGACTCTACCTTCGCCGTTGAGGCGGCGCAAGCGGTGACGACGATCGTGATCATGACGCGGGACGCGACAGATGCCCCGGACCAGGTGGAGGTGGCGCGTCGAATCATCGCCGCCGCCCGTCCTGAAGCCCGTATCGTCCACGTCGCCTTGCGCGGGCCCTACGATGCTGGCCTGATCGGACAAGTGAACGACACGCTGCTGACCTTTGGCGATCCGGCCGTCACCCTGAAGACGCTGGTTGGCGTGCTCGCGGGGAGGGTCCAGCCAACTGCCAGCGTGCCGGTGGCATTGCAGTAGTCATCCGTTAGTCAACAGAACTGATCTCCATCATAATTGCTTCTTAGACCGCATTTCACAGGAGGTGGTGGGTCCAGATTCATGTACGGTTGCGGAGCTTGCACCGCCCGTGCCGGGCACTGCCGATCGATCCGTCCACAATCTGCAAAGTGATTCGCGCGATAGCCAGGGAGATACCGACTTGTTCCTAAACAGACGACAATTCATCTTCGCCACCATTGGTGGAGTGTCATCACAAGCCATGGCACGTAGTGTTTCTGCGCAGACACCTGATCCAGCCATTAATGCAACAGCCGCCGCCTTACGTGAATTTACTCTAACAGCACGAAATCCCGACTTTGAAATCAACATTAGCGATCCATCAGCCAGCGATCTCTACTTCCCCAGTATGTCAGCTCTCGTTGTGGCATATCAGGATTCAGCCTCCGCCAGCAGCGGATTTGATGCGATTGAGGCCGAAGTGGAACAACTCGACGATGCCGCGCAAGTCGAGGGCGATGTTCCTGAAGTTGCGGACCGTGTAGCTGCTTACCGCTTTAAGTGGGCCGGCTGGAATGAAGGGCAACCGCTCGGAGCCATCGTGCTTGTGCTGGATGGAGACACGGTACACCGGTGGGAGTGCAACCTGGAAGGAACCACTTCGGTCGGACCAACCGAGGTGGTATTGTATGGTGCTCTGAATGCCATTTGGCCGGAGTCTGATCATGTGCCGGTGGCTGGACCCTACGATCAGAGCGAACTCTTGGCTCTCCTACCAAGTGAGACGGACGTAGTAGGTGATGTTGTTTCAGATGCTTTTGGTGTGAATGAATATTATAGTGACTTCGAAAGATAGACATCATCCGCGTCGGGCATAGGAACAATCCTTTCCACGCCGTAGCGGTCAGGCGAAGAAGTCCTCGTCGCCGGCAACGAGGTACTGGCTCGCCTTCTCGACGTTGAACTCGACGCCCATGCCTGGCCGGTCCCAGACCTCGATATGGCCATCGACGATGATCGGGTGGTCGAAGCCCTCGACGATGTCGTACCACCAGGCGGGTTTGCCGGCCGGGCACTCGAAAGCGATGTAGTTGTCCGGCATCGTGGCGCAGACCTGCACCAGCGCCGCGATCCCCAGCAACCCGTTGCCCGTGCCGTGGGGCGCCATCAGGATGCCGTGCAGGTCGGCGTATTCCGCAATCCACTTGAGCTCGGCGATGCCGCCGACATCGCCGGGGTCCGGCCCGACCACGTTGACCGCCTTGCCTTCGATCAGCCCCTTGAAGTTCTGGCGCAGGTAGATCTGCTCACCCGTGTGGATCGGGGTCGAGGTGCTCATCGTCAACTCGCGATAGACATCGGCGTTGACCCAATGCACGTAGTCGCCCGTCAGCAGGTCCTCCAGCCAGAGCAGGTGGAGGTGCTCGACCGCTTTCGCGAAGCGGAGCGCGTCGGTCAGGTGCCAGCCAGGGCCGCAATCGAGCGCCAGCCCGACCTCATTGCCGAGCGCATCCTTCGCTGCCTCGACGCAGGCGACCACGTGGTGGAACCCCTTCTCGGTCAACAAACCGCGGTTGATGTGCGAGTGGAAAGCGCGCCGCTCGTGCTCGCCGTAGTAAAAATCCGGGACGTCGGCGGTCATCGTCGAGTGAAAAGCGATCGGGATCTTGACGATCGAGAAACCCTCAGGCCGTGCTTTCATCGCGGTCGCGTAGGCAGCGTAGTCCTCGGGCGTGTGGCGGGGGATCGGATCCCGGTAGGCGCCGTTGTATACCCGCACCCGATCCCGCACCTTGCCGCCGAGCAGCTTGTGGACCGGCAACCCGGCGGCCTTGCCGGCAAGGTCCCAGAGCGCCATCTCGACCGCGCTCACCGCCGCGCCCCACGGTTTGAACCCGCCCCGGCTGCGGATGCGCCGCATCACGCGCTCGACGTCCGTCGGGTCCTGCCCGAGCAGGGCCGGTTTCAGCATCATCACGATCGGCGGAAGGTAGGGCTTGTAGGTTTCGACCTGGCCATAGCCGCTGACGCCTTCGTCGGTCACGATCCGTACAATCGGGCTTTCGCCGATCAGCGCGCATTTCAAGTCCGTGATCTTCACTGAAAACTCCTTGCCGTTGTTGCGTCAGGTCCCCGTCACCTCGTACTGGCGGGTCTTGTGCCCGCCACCTCGAGTGAGCCTCAGTCGAAGAAGCCCTGGTCCGCATCCGCAAGGTGGGCGCGCGCCTTGTCGACGATGAACTCGACGCCCATGCCGGGCCGGTCGCCGACCGCGACGTGACCATCCACCACCGGGGAGTTCTCGAACCCGTTGGTGATGTCGTACCACCACGGCTCGAACCGCGCCGGGTACTCGAAGGCGATGAAGTTGTCCGGCAGCGTGGCCCCGACCTGGACGTGCGCGGCCAGCCCGAAGATGCCGTTGGCGGTGCCGTGCGGGGCAATCAGGATGCCGTGCAGGTCGGCGTACTCGGCGATCCACTTCAGCTCGGCGATGCCGCCGACATCGCATGGGTCGGGACCGACGATGTTGACCGCCTTGCCTTCGATCAGCGCCTTGAAATTCTGGCGCAGGTAGATTTGCTCGCCAGTGTGGATCGGGGTCGACGTGTTGGCGGTCACTTCACGATAGACATCGGCGTTCACAAACGGCACGTAGTCGCCGGTGATCATGTCTTCCAGCCAGAGCAGGTGGAGGTGTTCGACGGCCTTTGCGAAGCGGAGCGCGTCCGGCGCGAGCCAGCCGGGCCCGCAATCCAGGGCCAGGCCGTACTCCGGGCCCAGCTCCTCCTTGGCGGCCTCGATGCAGGCGACGAGATGGGTCATGCCCCGCTCGGTCATTAGCCCGCGGTGGGCGTAGTGATAGCCCTGCTCGGGCAGGAGCACGTCGCCGTAGAAGTACTCCGGCACCTGCGTCACCATCGAGGAGTGGAACGAGGTCGGCAGCTTGAACATGGAGAACTTCTCGGGCATCGCCTTGGCCGCTCGCGCCCAGGTCGCGTAGTCGTCCGGTCTGTGCGTGATGTCCGGCGCGTGGTAGGCGGTGCGGTAGGTGCGGACGCGGTCCCGCACCTTGCCGCCGAGCAGCTTGTGGACCGGCAATCCGGCGGCCTTGCCGGCCAGGTCCCAGAGCGCCATTTCGATGGCGCTGACCGCCGAACCCCACGGCTTGAACCCGCCTCGGCTGCGGATGCGCCGCATCACGCGCTCGACGTTGGTCGGGTCCTGCCCGATCAGCGCGGGTTTCAGCATGAGCACCACGGGCACGAGGTAGGGCTTGGGCGTCTCGACCTGGCCCCAGCCGTCGATGCCCTCATCGGTCACGATCCGCACGATCGGACTGCCGCCGATCACGACGCATTTGAGGTCCGTAATCTTCACTAGGCACTCCCAGGCGGCTGGCACGCGCCAGGCATCGTGGATGTGCCTGGCGCGCGTCTTCGTTCGGTCGGTTCTGCGGGGGCATTGTATCCGCGTGACCGACACTGTCCAGAGGGACCAAACCGAACCTCGCCACAAGCAGCCTAAAGAACGCCACCACATTCCATACGCTAAGCGCATACCATATAATTGCGGCAGTGGAGGAGATGATGGCTCCAAGGTTTGCCGACAAACGGACACAACAGTTCGCCTCCGGTCAACGTGTCGCCGCATTCTCCAGCTTCGAGCGCCAGGCGCAACGCCGGTTGTTCGTGCTCCAGAACGCGCCCAACCTCGATGCGCTTCGTGCGTTGCAAAGCAATCGCCTCGAAACGTTGCGCGGCGACCGGGCAGGCCAGTACAGCATCAGGATCAGCAGTCAATGGCGCCTGTGTTTCGAGTGGCCCGCCGGAGATGCCGAACCTTCCAATATCGAGATCGTGGACTATCACTAACTGGAGATTGATTCATGTTTCCGATTATCCACCCCGGTGAAATCCTGGCCGAGGAACTCGAAGAACGTGGGGTGACCGGGTCGGCGGCGGCACGGGCGCTCGGCATTCCACAAAGCCGCATCTCGAACATCCTCCGGGCCCGGACGGGGATCACGGCCGACACCGCCTTGCGGCTCGGACGCTGGCTGGGAACCGGCCCGGAACTGTGGCTCAATATGCAAAAGGACTACGAACTGCGCGTCGCGGAAGCGAGCGTGGGCCGGGAAATCCAATCGACCGTTGCGCCATTCGTGTCTTCCACCCGGTAGCATTGGATCGACGCGATCCAACATACTGGCCGCACTTGATATTCACTCGCTGGGGGGAAAGGTCGCTCCAGTGGGTTCAGTCACGGTTCCGGTTCGCCCTGAAGCAGGAGACATCGATATGGCACACCCGGAACCTGCGTTCACCATGTCTTCCGGCTCGAGTTCGACAGCCAGCTTGCTCGACGACGCCGCCAGCCGCTCGAAGCGCTACCTCGACGATCTCGATGGACGTTCGGTCGCTCCCGCTCCGCCGGCGCTCGAACGCCTCAAGGAATTCGATCATCCGCTGCCCGTCGAGCCGACGGCCTCCGAAACGGTGCTCGCGATGCTGGATGACATCGGATCTCCGTCAACGGTTGCAACCGCTGGTCGCCGGTTCTTCGGTTTCGTGATCGGCGGGTCGTTGCCGGCGGCGTTGGCGGCGAATTGGCTGGCAGGGGCGTGGGACCAGAATGCCGGTCTGTACCAGACCTCGCCGGTGAGCGCGGCGCTGGAAACCGTCGCCGAACGCTGGCTGGTCGACATCCTGAACTTGCCGCAGGGGACGACGGCTTCCTTCGTGACCGGCTGCACCATGGCCAATTTCACCGGCCTCCTCGCCGCCCGCCAGGCGGTGCTCGAACGTGCCGGGTGGAACGCGGACGTCGACGGCCTGTTCGGGGCTCCTCCAATCACGGTCGTGGTCGGCGAGGAAGCGCATCCTAGTCTCTACAAATCGATTGGCATGCTGGGTCTTGGCCGTGAACGTGTCATCAAGGTGCCGATCGATGGGCAAGGTCGGATGTGTGCCGACGCGCTCCCGGAAATCCTGGGACCAACCATTGTTTGCATCCAGGCCGGTAATGTGAACAGCGGCGCGTTCGATCCGGCTCGTGAACTATGCGCTTGGGCTCACCAGGCGGGCGCCTGGGTGCACGTCGACGGTGCATTTGGTCTCTGGGCCGCTGCCGCTCCCGGCCGGAAACACGTGACCGAAGGTTTCGAGGATGCGGATTCCTGGGCAACCGATGCTCATAAGTGGCTCAATGTGCCGTACGACTGTGGTCTCGCCTTCGTCCGTGAGGCATCGCCCTTGCGCTCGATCCTGGCCGCCACGGCCGCCTACCTGCCAGACTCGGACTTTCGACAGCCCTTTCAGTACACGCCAGAAGTCTCGCGTCGCGCTCGCGGAATCGAGGTCTGGGCGGCATTGCTTTCCCTTGGCTCGGCTGGTGTGGCAGACCTCGTCGAACGCACCTGCCGGTATGCCACCCGGTTTGCGGACGGTCTCGCTGGAGCCGGTTACGAGATCCTCAACGATGTGCATCTCAATCAGGTGCTGGTCTCTTTCGGCGAGCCGGAAATGACCCGTGCCGTCATCGCGGAACTTCAGGCGGATGGCGCGTGCTGGTGTGGCGGAACGGTGTGGCAGGGGCGGACTGCGATGCGGATCAGTGTCTCGTCCTGGGCGACGACCGACGCGGATGTCGAACGGTCACTTGCAGCCATGATCCGGATCGCCAATGCGCACGGTTGGTCGAACTAACCGTGTTGACCACCCTGCCCGGGTCCTACGCCACGGCGCTTGATGAGGCTTGCGAATACATCCGCGAGCGGTATCACCCGATCGGGATCGTCGTCAGCGGGACGATCGTGCGCGGCCAACCGCACGCCGCCAGTGACCTCGATCTCGTCGTCGTCCACGGGCCGGCCTGGCGGCAGCGCACGCAGCGCTTCTTCAACGGCGTGCCCGCCGAGATGTTCGTCAACCCCGCCTTCCAGATTCGGCGGCAAATGACGGCCGACTCCCTCGCCGGCCGGCCAGTGATGGCCCACATGCTGGCGACCGGCGTCATCCTCGACGACGACACGGGAATCATGAGCACGCTCCGGGGGGAAGCCGAGGCCAGTCTCGCGGCCGGCCCGACCGTCCCGTCCGAGGCCCTGACCCAATTCCGGTACCGGATCGCCACCGCGTTCGAGGACGCCACTGATATTCGGGACTTCGATGCAGACCGGGCTTACGCGATCGTCACCGAGGCGTTGACCGACGCGGTCAAGCTCCACTTCCTCCAGCAGAGCCGCTGGCTCCCCCGGTCCAAGGCGTTGCTCGCCGATCTCGATGTGCTCGATTCCGAACTCGGCGGCGATGTCCGATCGGCTCTCCGCTCACTGCAACTCGCTGAACGACTCGACCTGGCGCGGCCGATCATCCATCGGGTCGTCGGCGCCGCCGGCTTCTTCGCATGGGAATCCGAACCGCAAGACCTCGTTCCTGAATCGTGACCCTGTCCCGAATACTGAGCCGCGCTCGGCGTCGACAACGACAAATGGTCCTCGCTCAGGCATACTACCTGTCGACAATGGACATCGTGACCGACCTGCGTATCGGAGAACTTCGAGGGATGACAGCACTAGGTGACGCGCCGATGGTCTGCCGGGGGATTCGCGGAGCCACCACCGCCGACGCGAATACGGCCGAGGATATCCTTGAAGCGACCGAGGAACTGGTGAAGGTCCTGATCCAGCTCAACGACCTTGATTCCGACCACATCGCCAGCGCCATTTTCACCACCACGCCGGACCTGACCGCCTGGTTTCCCGCCCTGGCCGCCCGGGAATTCGGCTGGACCGAGGTGCCGATGATCTGCACCCACGAGATGGCCGTTCCCGGTTCGCTCCAGAAGGCGGTCCGGGTGCTGGTGCACGTCAATACCACCCGCGGCGTCAGTGACATGCGGCACGTGTATCTCAAGGGCGCCAGGCAGTTGCGGCCCGAGTGGGGCATTTCCGACGCCGAGTTGGCCTCGGTGCTCGGCGCTGCCGAACCCATCGCGAGCACGACGTGAGCGCGCACGATTTGCCGCCGCGGGATTCCGCGATTCCCTGGAGTCCATCGACCCTCTCCGGGCTGCTTGACATCATTGGAGCCACCAACATGATCATCATCATGAAGACCGGGACCGAACAGGACGTGATCACGCCGGTCATCGACCGCATCCAGCAGTTGGGACTCCAGGCGCATCCGATCATCGGCGAGGGCCAGGCGATCGTCGGCGTGGTCGGGCTGCCGCTGCCGCCCTCGCTCGACGAGATGTTCGAGGTCATGCCCGGCGTCGAGCGCGTGGTTCGGGTTTCCAAGAAGTACAAGCTGGCGGGCTGGGATTTCCACCCGCACAAGACGGTGATCCAGATTGGCGACGTCGCGATCGGCGGCGACGAGGTGACGATCATCGCCGGTCCCTGCTCCGTGGAGACCGAAGAGCAGACCCTGGAAGCGGCCCGCGCCGTCCAGGCCGCCGGCGCCAAACTGCTTCGGGGCGGGGCCTACAAGCCACGAACGTCGCCCTATGAGTTCCGGGGCCTCGGCGTGCAGGGGCTCGAAATCCTGGCCCGGGCGCGGGAGGAAACCGGGCTCAAGATCATCACCGAGGTCATGACGCCCTCCGATGTGGAGGTCGTCGGGCAGTACACCGATGTCTTCCAGATCGGCGCCCGCAACTGCCAGAATTACCTGCTTCTCGAAGAAGTCGGCAAGGCCAACAAGCCGGTCATGCTCAAGCGTGGCCTCTCGCTGCTGATCGAGGAGTGGCTGCTGGCGGCCGAGTACGTGATGGCCCAGGGCAACCCGAACGTGATCCTCTGCGAGCGCGGCATCCGCACCTTCGAGAACGCCACCCGCAACACGCTCGATGTCAGCGCAGTGCCCGTGATCCAGAGCATGTCGCACCTGCCGGTGTTCATCGATCCCAGCCATGCCGCCGGCAAACGCGCCTACGTCGCCCCGCTGGCTCTCGCCGGGATCGCCGCCGGGGCCGATGGGCTCATGATCGAGGTTCACCCGAATCCGGACATGGCGATGTCGGACGGCGCCCAATCGCTCGATTTCACCGAGTTCGCGCACCTGATGCCGAAGATGAGCGCCGTCGCCGGCGCCGTGAACCGGCAGTTGCCGATTCCGGCGGGGGCGGGCGTGTAGTCGAAGATCCGCTCCCAACCATCTTGGCTGCCCTTGTTTCGGCGATGTATTCGTGTCGTAGGGACGGACCTGATTCGACCGCGAACCTCATCTGGCAAACCATGTCCTTGTCGAATCTGTCGTCCGCCCGGTGTGACACGTCCGGTAAATTCGATCCACCACCATCCGGGCGGACACAGCATCGACAAAACCATGACGGCGTAATCAGCGTTTGCGGTCGATGCAGGTTCCGCCCCTACGACTGACCGAAATGTGCATATCCCGCCACAAGGGCGGCCACTACCGGCACAGATCGTCTCGAACAGTCACTGATTGCCCCCTCCCAACGACCTGAAAGCCCATCCCGCATGACCAAACCGACATCCAGGTACTCGGTGCTGCTGCTGGTGGCGTTCCTGGCCTTCATCAGCATCGGGTTGCCGGACGCCGTTCTGGGCGTCGCCTGGCCGTCGATCCGGGACACGTTCGACCGCCCCCGCGCCGACCTCGGTTTCATCCTCTTTGCATCGGGCGCGGGCTACTTCAGTTCGGGCGCGCTCGCCGGCAAGGCGATCGAATGGCTTGGCGTGGGCCGGTTGCTGGCCGTGAGCACCGCCGCCGTTTCGATCGGCCTGTTCGGCTACGCCGTCGCTCCGGCGTTCCCGGTGCTAATGGCGGTGGCGGCGCTGATCGGGTTCGGTTCCGGCGCCGTCGACGCCGGTCTCAACTTTTATGCCTCGGAACACTTCTCCGTCACGGTCATGAACTGGCTGCACGCCTTTTTCGGGATCGGCGCCATGGTCGGCCCGTTCATCATGGCCGGGGTGCTCGCCGCCGACGGCAGCTGGCGGATCGGCTACGTTATCGTCGGGGCCGCGTCGGCCCTGATGGCGGTCACGTTCGTGATCACCGAACGCCGCTGGACCGATGGCGCCCACCACGCCGAAACGGCGCGTCCAGCCTCGGCGGCGGTCAGCCACGTCTTGCGCCAGCCGCTGGTTTGGCTCCAGTTGACCTTGTTCTTCTTCATGACGGGGATCGAAGCCGGGGCCGGGGCCTGGTCCTACACCATGCTGTTCGAGAAATTTGATCTCGATGCCGGGGAGGCGGGACTCTGGGCCGGATTCTACTGGGGAATGATCGCCCTCGGCCGGCTGGTGTTGTCGCCGCTGTCGCGCAGCCTGGCCCCAGCCAAACTGATCCAGTTCGGGACGTTCGGGCTGCTGCTCGGAGCGCTGTTGATGACGCGTGACCAGGTGTGGCTGTTCCAGGCTGGCCTGCTCGTCTTCGGGTTCGCGATGGCGCCGCTCTTCCCGACCTTGATGTCCCTGACGCCGGCTCGGCTCGGCTCCACCCTCTCGCTGCACGCGATCGGTTTCCAGGTCAGCGCGGCGGTGCTGGGCGGGGCCGCGATCCCGACCTTCGCCGGCATCCTGGCCGGCCGCACGGCCCTCGACGCCATTCCCTGGACCCTCGCGGCCGGCGCCGCGATCGTGATCGGGCTGGAAACGATCCTCCGCAGCCGGGACGTGCGCCTGGCGCCGGCTGCCACGCCGGGCGCATCCGGCGCAGGGTAAGGGAAGGGGTCGGGGTCGTTCGATCGAGCGCCGGACGCGTCTCTCGGGATGGCCGCATGTCGCCTGGCCGAGTTTGGGGGCCGCGACCCTTTGTAAACGACATGACGTTACCCGCGGTCAGGCGGCCCGGCCCGGATTCCTGATCGTGCCCGGCCCCTTGGTCCAAACCAGGTTCTGGCCAAACCACGTACGATAGATCGACCGAGGATCCATGCGGGCAGGATCGACATCGCCAGATGCCGGCCCACGCGGTAGAGGTCCGGAATTGATTGGCGTCACGGAAATGGGTCAAGACATGGGTCGTGGGCAATCGCAGGTGTCGGATGACGTGCCGGCACAGACATCTGGACCAACCATTGCGTGGTGGCGCGGCTCTGCAATCGCCGGCCTTGCGCTGGCTGCGGCTTTGGGCGGTCTGGTGCTGGTCTGGTTGCTGGCGCGGCCGTTGACACTGCTCCTGATCGCGATCGTCATCGCTCAGGTCCTGGCGCCGGTGGTCGGCTGGCTGGAACGCTGGTTGCCGCGGGGCATCGCGATTGTGCTCGTCTATCTCGCGCTGATGCTGGCGGTTGGCGGGCTCGGCGCGATCGTCGTACCGCCGCTGGTGAGCGAGGGGCAATCGCTGGTGCTGAATGCGCCGGAACTCGTAACCAGGTCGCGCGAGTGGCTCCGGGGCATCGATCCGGATAGCGCCGCCCGCGTCTCGGCTGCCGTGCAATCCGCGATCGACCGCTTCTCCGACGTGCTGCTTGCGCTGCCGTTCACGCTCTTTTCATCGGCAATCGACGTCATCCTGGTCGTCTTCATGTCCATTTACTGGCTGATCGCCACGCCAGCCCTGAGCCGGTTCGCGCTCTCGCTTTTTCCGCCCCGGCATCGACGGCGGGTCAACGATGTGTTGAACGCGATGGGACGAACGATGGGCGGCTACGTCCGCGCCACGGCGATCAATGGAATCATCATAGGGGTCATGACCTATATCGGCCTGGCCGTGATCGGCGTGCAATTCACGTTGGTATTGGCTGTGCTGGCGGGCCTCGGCGAGTTCCTGCCGGTGCTGGGACCCATCCTTGCCGCGATCCCGGCGATTGCGGTTGCCCTCATCGAATCCCCGCAGCAGGCGATCGTCGTGACCGTCTTCTTCATTGCGCTGCAGCAATTGGAGAGCAACCTGCTCGTACCGTACATAATGCGCCAGCAGGCCGACGTCCCTCCGTTGTTGTCCCTCTTCGGCCTGCTGGCCGGATCGGCGCTAGGCGGTCTTCTGGGCGCCATCGTCGCGATTCCGCTGGCCGGAGCGCTCCGGATCGTGGTTGTCCAGGTTCTGGCCCCTGCGGAACGGGAATGGTCCGGGGCCGTGAGCGAGGACGGGCCGAGTGGTCCGGAGCCAACGCCGGTTGAGGACGGGTTAGCACAAATGGCCGGGAACGAGGAGCGCAATCGCGTGTCAGGCGCCTGAACGGCGGCAGAATGATCATCCGTGAGACGCTCCGGTGAACGATCGCGTCGTTCCTCGCCATTCCAACGGGCATCATTGCCTTGTTCGTGCTTGTCGTGATTGGCGCCTATGGTCTTGACCAGGCAAATTCCGAACTCCTGCGGCCATTCCGCAGTTTCATGCAGGATTACGTGTTCGGAGATTCCGAGTCGACATCCACGTTGTTGGGCACGATTGCCACCGGCGTGATCACGATCACGTCGATCACGGTCTCACTGTTGTTGCTTGCCTTGCAGCAGTCGGCCGGTTCGCTTACCCACCAGGTCTTCGACCAGTTCTTGGGGCGGCGTCTCAACCAGATCTACTTCGGGTTCTTCGTGGGTATGGCCGTGTACGCCCTGATTATCCTGGCCACCGTCGACCCGCCCTTCAATCCGGTGCTCGCCGCCACGCTGGCGCTCTCCCTGGCCATCGTGGCGCTCTACATCCTGCTGCTGCTGATTCACTCCACCATCAGCCAGATGCGCCCGTCGGAGATCATCAAGGCAATCCACGATCATACGTTGAAGGCCAGGGAGCGCCAGCTCGCGCTGGTTTGTCGGACCCGACGGACCACCCGGTTGCCGGAGCTGCCGGCCTGGCCGGTGACGATGTTGCGGGAAGGGTATCTGACCGCGCTGGACCTCGACGCCCTGGGCCGGGCCATCGACGACGCGGCGGGCGACGTCGAGATCGAGATCCTCTGCTCAAGTGGCGTCTTCGTGGCCTACGGAGACCGGATCGCACGGGTGAGAAGCGGTTCAAGCGACGATGGGGATTGGCTGACGACGGCGGTCCGGAACGTCATCAGGCTCCACCAGGTGCGTCAGCTCGACAACGACCCCGCCTGCGGCAACGAGCAGCGGTAAACGATCGCCAGGCAATCGATTTCCACGTCCCAGCAAAATCCGTCTCCGGGAAAGATCGTCATTCACAACCTGCGGGATCTTCTGGCGCGGTGGGCCGGCGGGGGCAATGACGACGGCGAACCCAATGGGCAGGTGCTCACGATCGTGTATCCAGACGACGTGATGGACCACCCGATGGGCGCCTTTGAATCGCTGGCCGTGGTGGCCTCGGAATCGATGCAGCATCAAACCCTGGCCGCCATCGTGCAAACGTTCGCGACCACCTTCGAGCGCCTGCCATTGCGGGAACGGCTTCGCGTTGAAGACCTGGTGCTGAGAACGCTGTCCGGGCTGGGCGACCACATGCTGACTGCGGAGCTCGACGAGAGATTGTCCGATCTGGTGACCGTCCTCGAGGGTACGGGGCAGAGCGCGACCTCGGCGGCCGTACGCAGGACCCAGACTGACCTGGCGGTCAGCATCGGCACGCTCAACTCCCGGTCCACCCGCGTTCCCGGCGGTGACTGAAGGCGGCATCGCTTCTAGGCCGAAGATCCTCGCTTGCCCGGCGCGGCCTGGAGCGGGTTGGGAAACTCCACACCACCGACGGACACCGGGCGCCTCAAAAGCCGGACGGTTTCCTAAAAAGCAATGAAACGTTATGTCCACCGAAGCCCATAGAATTGGACATCGCCACATCGATGCTTTGTGGCCGCGAGGCGCCGGGGATGTAGTCCAGGTCGCAGGCCGGGTCCGGCGTCTCCAGGTTGAGCGTCGACGGCAGGATGCCGTCTTCCAGCGCCTGGATCGCAATCACCGTTTCCAGCGCGCCGGCCGCCCCGAGCAAATGGCCGGTCCGAGACTTGGTGGAACTGATCGGCAACCGGCGCGCTGAGTCCCCGAACGCCCGCTTGATCGCTACCGTTTCCAGCTCGTCGTTCATCGTGGTGCCAGTGCCGTGGGCGTTCAGGTAGCCCACTTCACCGGGGGACAGTCCTGCTTCTTCCAGGGCATTCGACATCGCCCGAGCCAGTCCGTCGCCATCCGGCGCAATCTGGACGTCATGGTAAGCGTCGCCAGTCGAGCCGTACCCAGCGAACTCGGCAAGGATGGTCGCGCCGCGAGCCACCGCCTGGTCGCGCCGTTCGAGGACGAGCATCGCCGCCCCTTCCCCCAACGCGCAGCCATCGCGGTAGAGATCGAACGGGCGTACTGCCTGGGACGGGTCGTTGTTGCGCCGCGACAGCGATTGCAGAGCCGCGAAGCCGGCCATCATGATCCCCGTAATCGGCGCTTCCGCGCCGCCCGCGATCATCGTGTCTGCCCGCCCCGACTGGATCATCCGCATCGCTTCGCCGATGGCGTTTGCCGAGCTCGCGAACGCCGAGGCGTAGGCGAACGCTGGTCCCCTGGCTCCGAGGTCGATCGCGATCATGCCGGGCGCGATGTTGGGGATGGTCATCGGCACCGCGAACGGCGAAATCCGCTTCGGTCCCTTGGTCAGCATCGTGTCCGCCGTCTGGACGAACGTTTCCACTCCGCCGAACGCGCTGCCGACCACAACGCCCACCCGGGTCGAATCGGCGGCCACATCGAGCCGGGCGTGGGCGACGGCCTCCCGCGCCGTGACCGACGCGAATTGCGTGAAGCGGTCCATCCGCCTTGCCTGTTTCCGGTCGAGCACGGCGCCCGGGTCGAAATCGAGGACCTCGGCGGCGAATGAGGTCGGGTAGTCTGTCGCGTCGAAGCGGGTAATGGTCCGCAGCCCCGACGTATCGGCGCGCACCCCGAGCCGCAGGCAACCGGCGTTCAGGCCCAGCGCCGAAATGGCCCCGTACCCGGTGACCACGACGCGTGGTGGTGATTCGTTGGAGTCGTCCCGGCTGTTCACGGTGCGCGCTGATCCGCCCGCGCCAGCACCAGCGACACGTTGTGCCCGCCGAAGCCCATCGAGTTCGACATCGCGAACCGGATTTCCCCGGGTCGGGCGGTGTTGGGAATGGTGTCCAGCGGGCAATCCGGGTCTGGCGTCACCTGGTTGATCGTCGGCGGGATCAGGCTCGCGTCCATCGCGGCGATCGTGATCAGCGCCTCCATCGAGCCCGCGGCACCCAGCAGGTGGCCGGTCATCGACTTGGTCGAGCTGATCGGGATCGTGCCCGCCCGCTCGCCGAAGACGCGCTGCACCGCCTGGGTTTCCAGCTTCTCGTTGAGTTGGGTGGAGGTGCCGTGCGCGTTGATGTAGTCGATCTCGTCGTTCGTCACCCCGGCGTCGTCGAGGGCGATGTTCATCGCGCGGGCCGCCCCTTCCCCGCCAGGAGCCGGCTGCACCATGTGGTTGGCGTCGTCGGTCGTGCCGTAACCGACGATCTCGGCCAGGACCGTGGCGCCCCGGGCGAGAGCGTGCCCGCGTTCCTCGAGGATCAGCACGGCGGCGCCCTCGGCCAGTACGAACCCGTCGCGTTCGAGATCGAACGGCCGGCTGGCCGCTTCCGGATCGTCGTTGCGCGTCGAAAGCGCGCCCATCGCGTTGAACCCGCCAATGCCCATCCTGGTAATGGCCGCTTCACCACCGCCCGCGACCATCGCGTCGACGATACCGCTGCGGATCATCAGCGTGGCTTCGCCAAGGGCGTGGGCCGAACTGGCGCAGGCCGATACGGTCCCGAAGTTTGGCCCCTTGGCTCCGAGGTCGATCGAGACGGTGCCGGACGCCATGTTGGGCAACATCATCGGGACGAAGAACGGCGAGATTCGCTTGGGACCGCTGGTTAACAAGGTCTCGACGCCGGCCTCGAACGTTTCCATGCCGCCCATGCCGGTGCCGACCAGGACCCCGACCCGAGTCGCTTCGGACCGGATATCGAGACCGGATTGGACGGCCGCCTCGCGCGCCGCCGCCACCGACAGCTGGGTGTAGCGGTCCATCCGGCGGCTTTCCTTGCGCCCCAGCTCGGAAGCCGGATCGAATCCCTTGACCTCCCCGGCGAAGCGGGTTTCGAAGCCTTCCGCGTCGAACCGGGTGATGGGCGCGATGCCGGAGGTTCCGGCTGCGACGGCGCGCCAGATGGACGCGGCGTCGTTGCCGACGGCGCAGAGCCCCCCGGCCCCGGTGACGACGACGCGCCGCCGGTTCGCATGCGAAGGTGATCGATCGATTGACGAAGACATCGTCATTGCATCCCTGGATGTGCCGCGTGGTGGTCGTCCGGTGGCTCGTGCCGCGAATCGTTCCCGAACCGTTTGGGTCGAGTGTACATGAGGCGGCTGGCGGAACCCGGCGCTGGTTGAATCGCGGTTCCGACCATGCTACGCTCACTGCTCGGCTGGACCGGCGATGACCGTTGCGCTTGATGTGGTCTTGAGCCAACTTTCAGAGAACCGGGAGCTGCTCGATCGAGGGACGTGTCCCGCGATGGTCCGCGGCGCCCACCTGCTTATGCAGGTTCAAGGTTCCCCATCGCGTGCGGCGTCGCCAGGTCTGGCCATCCCCTTGCTACTCGCAAATCGTTCCCCTCGGTTGTCCCGACCACGATCGGCAGAATGGTGCATCGATGTTGCCATCCTCGGGCGGAGCAAGCTCCGCAACCCTACGCCGCTCGGCATCTTTTCGGATGCGAGAACCCGCACAGACGCTCCAATCCACGGATTCGAGAGCCGTCGGCGATGGTACTTAAATGATCCACCTCATCCTCGGTCCCGATTTCTCGATGGTCCGCGAGGCAATGCGCCGCCGGATGCTCGCCAGCGATCCGGACGGCCAGAGCACCTCCGAGATGGACGGCGCGTCGGTGTCGCTGCAGGATGTGATGATGGCCACCGCCAGCATCGGCTTCTTTTCGGCCGGGCGTACGATCGTGGTCGAGGGTCTGCTGGCAAAACACGCCAGGGGAACCGGAAAGGGCCAGGGCGCCGACTGGCCGGCCCTGTTCGCCAGCGTGCCGGCGGCGACCACCCTCATCCTGGCCGACCCTACGGTGCTCAGCGTGCCGGCGGCGGTCAAGAAGGCGCTGCCGGGCGACGCCGAGGTCGTGCCCTGCGATCCGCCACGTGGCCGAGATCTGGTCGAATGGATCGTGACCCGGACCAAGCTCACAGGGGGAAGCATCGACCGACCGGTGGCGCAACGGCTCGCGATCACGCTTTACCCTGCCGGGTGGTCCCAGAAGTCCCGCAACCCGGCCTTCGACCGTCCGCCGGACATGGAGGCCCTCGGCAACGAGGTCGACAAACTGGTGCTGGCGGCGCACCCGGGGCCTGGCGGCGAGGCGCACATCCGGGACCTGATCGAAACCGGGGACAAGGACCAGATTTTCGCCTTCATCGACGCGGCCGCGGCGGGCGCGATCGACCGGGCGGCGCCGGAACTCGAGCGCCTCCTGGCGGCCGGCGAGGACCCGTTCAAGATCCTGTCCCAACTGTGCAGCTCCGTGGAACTGGCGGTGGTGATGAGCCGCGCCGAACGTCGCGATCCGGCCGAGGTTGGTAAGGATCTGCGATTGCCGAACGCCGGCCGAATGAGCGCCGTGGCCCGGTCGGTTCGCGACCAGCCGCGCAATTTCGCACCACGCGTGGCCCGGGTGCTGGAGGAAACCGATCGCAAGATCAAGACTGGCGAGTTGCGCGACCCGGTCGAGGCGCTCTACTTCGCGCTCGCCAGCATCGCCACGCTCCGGTCCGCATCGTAGCGGCTCCACCCCGGGCGGTCCTCGCGCCACTCCGACCGTGCCCCAACGTCACCCAGAGCGTAACCTCACGGCACGCCGAGCGCAGTCGAGTGGTCGCTTCGCCGCAGCAAGCGTCGTGACGAACAGGAGATGTCTCGACTGCGCTCGACATGACGTGAGACGGTGCATGTCCACGCCGTTGGGAAATGACGCTTCCGTACCAGGAACGACGAACGCCGGTGGCTGATTCGAACCAGCCACCGGCGTTCATTCATCTACCCGGATTCCCTGCCGCTTACGCGCCGAGGGCGTTGAACTTTTGCATGAGGCGGGACTTGCGCCGCGCCGCATTGTTCTTGTGGATCACGCCCTTGGCCCAGACCCGATCGAGCGTGCTGGTGGCCGTCAACACCGCGTCCTGCGCCGCAGCCTTGTCGCCGGAGGCGATGGCCAGTTCGGCCTTTTTCACCAGGGTGCGGGCGGCGGAGCGATACGGGCGATTCTGCACCCGGCGGCGCTCGGCGACCAGGATGCGTTTCTTGGCGGATTTGCTGTTAGCCAAACTGGACCTTCCTCATACATCGCAAACCGCCGGCAGTCCGGAATGTTCGCGCAGGGTGTAAAAGCGGCGTACAAAACGGGAACGCCCAATGGGCGGACAACCGCAGAATGGTAGCACGATGCGTCCCGGTTGACCAATTCGCCAGGCGTGTCCCGGGCAATGCGCCGCCGGTCAGGTCGAGGGATTTCGCCCGGTCAATCCCATCAGCTTCGCCTGGATCGGCGCATCGTTGGCTACTGCGATCTCCGGGCGGAACACCCCGATCTCTCGGAGCAGCTCGGTCATCGATTGCATGGCGTCCCACAGGCCCTGGGCCAGCTCGTCGGACATTTCGATGGGGGCGCCGATGAAGGTCGCCATGTCGAACGCGGCGAGCGACCGATTGATGGAGATATCGCGCAGGTAGTCGCGGGCCGGGGCGTCGGCGTACGACATATGCACGATCCGTTCCGGGTCATCGAGTTCGGATGCGGCCTGGTTGGCGATCTCAGCCTGGCGGTTGTAGTTTCCCGGCACATCGTCGCCACGCAAATCTCCAGCGTACTGGTCGTTCGAAACGAGGTCATTGGCCCCGGCCAGCATCGCGGGGACGCTTTCGTTCTCGTACGTCGCCAGGTTCAGGGTTTCGCGGAGGGTGATGCCTGGACGCCAGCTCAACTCATCCGGAATCACCTGATCGAGTTGCTCGGTTGGCGCCTGGTTGACGACCCGCGTCAGCATCGTATTGGCTTCGACGAACGCTTCTTGCTCATTCATGCAGTTGCTCCCGACGGCATGGTAAATGCGGCGTCAACCAGAGAAGGCTGCGTGTCGAGCAGGATTGTACAACCCGCCCAGGGCGATATCCTGATTGGTATTGGTTGCTTCGCGCCTTCTCCTTTCAGCAACCGCGCTGTCCCAGGCTGGCGATTTACCCGGTCTCATCGCGATGTCTGCCCGGAATGGCATAATCACCGGCATGAGCCAGGCCACGCAGGTGATCCGCCTCGAACAACCGCTATCCATAGATGACGCGCTCGACGAGCTGCCCCAGGCCGTCGAGCCAGTCCGGGCCGCCCGTTCCGGTCCAACCTTGGCGGTCAGCGCCCTGATCGTGGCGGCGGCGTTCGTGCTCAGCCGCGTCCTGGGGCTGGCGCGAGAAGTGATCCTCGCCGGTCAGTTCGCCACCGGCCCGGAAATGGACGCCTACGTCAGCGCCTTCCGCATCCCCGATCTGCTCTTCCTCGTGGTGATGGCCGGGGCGTTTGGGGCCGCCTTCATCCCCGTGTTCGGGCAATATCTGGCGGCGGAAGACCAGGAGCGCGCCTGGCGGCTGGCCTCGTCGGTCCTGACCTGGGCCGGTGTCAGCGTGCTGATCCTGAGCGGGCTCTGCTTCCTGCTTGCGCGGCCGCTGATGCATGTCGTAGCCCCGGGGTTCGATCAGGACACCGAGGATATGGCGGTCCGGTTGATGCGGATCCTCCTGCTTTCGCCCGTGTTCCTCGGTCTCGGAATCGCCGCCAAGGGCATTCTCGAAGCCCACAGCCAGTTCACCCTGCCCGCCATCGCGCCCCTCGTCTACAACGTGGCGATCATCATCGGGGCCGTCTTCTTCGTGCCCGAATACGGGATCTACGCCGTGGGCTGGGCGGTCATCTTCGGCGCCCTGGGCCACTTCCTGATTCAGGTTCCGGGCCTGGTCCGCGCCGGCATGCGGTTCCGGCCCAGCCTCGACCGCCACGTCGATGGCCTCGGCGAGGTCGCCCGGCTGTTCGGGCCGCGGGTGGTTGGCCTGGCCGTGTTCCAGGTCAACTTCATCGCCGTCACCGCCTTCGCGTCGACCACCGGCGAATCGAGCGTGTCCGCAATCAACTTCGCCTGGCAACTGCTGATGCTGCCGCACGGCGTACTGGCGCTGAGCATCTCGACCGTGGCCTTTCCCACCCTCGCCGCGCTCCATTCCACCGGCGACAAGGAGCGGTTCCGGTCGACGCTGGACCGGTCCCTGAGGCCACTGCTCTTCCTCTCGATTCCGTCCGGCATCGGCCTGTTCCTGCTGCGCAAGCCGATCGTGCAGGTGATCTTCGAGAACGGGAACTTCGACGCCGAATCGACCCGGCTGGTGGTCGCCCCGCTGGCGGTTTTCGCCGCCGGGTTGCTTGGCTACGCGCTGACCGAAATCCTGACCCGCGTCTTCTACGCCCTGCGCGACACGATGACGCCGGTGATCACCGGCGTGCTGACCGTTGTGCTCAACCTGCTGCTCTGCGTGCTCTTCATGGATTCGCTCGGCTACACCGGGCTGGCGCTGGCCCTGAGCGTGACGACCGGGGCCGAAGCGGTGATCCTGTTGCTCTTCTTGCGCGACCGTATCGGCCACGTGGTCACGGCCGGGTTTGGCTCCTGGTTGCTCCGAGTGGCCGGCGCCGGCGCGGCAATGGCGGCGGTCATCGTGCCGACCGCGCCCTGGCTGCAATCGGCGCTGGATCGGGACGGCTCGCACCTCCCGGTCTACATCCTCTTCGCCTACGCGATGAGCGTGTACGCCTTCGCGTTCATCGCCGTCGCCTGGATCTTCCGGATCCCGGAGCTGCAGCAGGTCATCAGCAAGGTCGGGAGCCGTGCTCCCGGTCCCGCCCGAACGGTGTTGGCACGTCTCGGATTACTCTGACCCGCCCCGCCTGAAGACGCGTCGACTGCCCTGCGGTTCGGGCCAGCCGGATTCGTTATACTGAAGGGAACAACCGGGCCGGGGCCGTCGCTTTCGCCGCCCCGGCCCGTTTCGCGCCAGCCGATCCCGTCGCCGCCGTTGCCACCCATGAAACCAGAGCGTGCATCCCCCTCCATGACCCAATCGTCCGCCACCGCCCACATCCGAAACTTCAGCATCATCGCCCACATCGACCACGGCAAGTCGACGCTGGCGGACCGGCTCCTGCAGAAAACGGGAACTGTGTCCGAACGCGATCTGGGCGCCCAGATGCTGGATACGATGGACCTGGAGCGTGAAAAGGGGATCACGATCAAGGCCCGCGCCGTGCGGATGGCCTACACCGCCCGGGATGGCGAAACCTACGAGCTCAACCTGATCGACACCCCCGGCCACGTCGACTTCTCGTACGAAGTCAGTCGCAGTTTGGCCGCCTGCGAGGGCGCCCTGCTGGTGGTCGACGCCGCCCAGGGGATCGAGGCCCAGACGATGGCCAACGTCTACCTCGCGCTGGAACACGAGCTGGCGATCGTGGCCGTGATCAACAAGATCGACCTCCCCAACGCCGATCCCGAGCGCGTCTCGAAGGAAGTCGGGCAATTCATCGGCCTGCTCAACGACGAGATCGTGCCGGCGTCGGCGAAAACCGGCGTGGGCGTCGACGAAATCCTCGAAGCGATCGTGACCAAGATGCCGGCCCCGCCCGACGACGGGCTGAAGAAGCCTTTGCGGGCGCTGATCTTCGATTCCCACTTCGATTCGTTCAAGGGTGTCATCGCCTACGTCAAGATCGTCGACGGAGAGATCGGCAGCGACGACCGGATGCGGATCCTGGGCAACGGCAAGGAAGCCGACATCCTGGAGGTCGGCTATTTCGGACCGGCGATGACGACGTCCGCCACCCTGAAAACCGGCGAAGTTGGCTACATCGCGACCGGCCTCAAGGTGGTCAAGGAATGTCAGGTCGGCGACACGATCACCCTCGCCGAAAATTCCGCCACCGAGCCGTTGCCGGGTTACCGCCCCGCCATGCCGATGGTCTACGCCGGGTTGTATCCGACCGACAGCGAGGACTTCCCGATCCTGCGGGACGCCCTGGAGCGGTTGCAGCTCAACGACGCCTCGCTCACCTACGAGCCGGAATCGTCGCTGGCGCTCGGGTTCGGGTTCCGTTGCGGCTTCCTTGGCCTGCTGCACATGGAGATCATTCAGGAGCGGCTGGAACGCGAGTACGACCTCGATCTGCTGGCGACGGCGCCGAGCGTGGAGTACGAAGTCCACTTGCGCGGCGACAAGAAGCTGCGCATCGACAACCCGTCGGAACTCCCGAATCCCGGCGAAATCGAGGCAATCCTCGAACCGTGGATGCACCTCACCATCATCGCCCCGGCCCGCTTCGTGGGCGCGATCATGGACCTCACAGCGTCCAAGCGCGGCCTCTTCGACGAGATGATCTACCTTGATGAGGATCGGGTCCAGCTCAAGTACGACATCCCTCTCGGGGAGCTGATCGTCGAGTTCTACGACCAGCTCAAGAGCCGGACCCAAGGCTACGCCTCGCTCGACTACACGCTGGCCGAGATGCGCAGGGCAGATCTGGTCAAGCTCGACGTGTTGGTCAATGGCCAGGCGGTCGACGCCCTCTCGATCATCTCCCACCGTGACGATGCCTACTACAAGGGGCGCGAACTGGTGAGCGTGCTACGGGGCCTGATTCCCCGGCAGATGTTCGACGTGCCGATCCAGGCCTCGATCGGGAGCCGGATCGTGGCCCGTGAAACCGTCAAGGCGATGCGCAAGAACGTGCTCGCCAAGTGCTACGGCGGGGACATCTCTCGCAAGCGCAAGCTGCTGGAAAAGCAGAAAGAGGGCAAGTCCCGCATGAAGCTGGTCGGCAGCGTCGAGATTCCGCAGGAGGCCTTCATGGCCGTGCTCAGCCTGGGATCCGGCGACAAGGCGACCAGCAAGGCATGATCGAGAGTATGCCTGACATCACGATCGTTGGCCTCGGGCCTGGTCCCGCGGCACTCCGCACTGTCGCTGGGCAAGAGGTGCTCGACAGGGCCCGGCACGTTTTCATTCGAACGCACGACGACATCGATTTCAGCGACCTGATATCGCGCGGCAACGTGACCGATGTCCTCACCCTGCGTAATCCCAGGGCGGCATCCGGCAGTCGATGGGCCGCGGCAACGCTCGCCATCTGTGACGCCATTGCCGATGGCCCCGTGGTGCTCGCGATTCCCGGTCATCCACGATTCGGGGAAATGCTGGTCGCCGAGACTGTAGAGGCGGCCCGGCTCCGGAGCCTGTCGGTTCGAGTGCTGGATGGCATCAGTGTGCTCGACCTCATCTCGACTTCGCTTGGAGTCGATCCAATCGCCGACAGTGTCCAGCTCTTCGATGCCCGCAGGATTGCGGCCTTTGCTGGTGAGCGTCCCTTTGCAGGCGGTCGCTTCACCGGATCGCCCCGTCGCCCGATGTTCATCACCCATGCCTACGACGCGAAGATTTGCACCGGGCTTCATCGGATGCTCAGTGACCTGTTCCCGGCAAAACACCCACTCATACGCATCGAGGCGGCAGGAATGCCGGGCGAGCGCATCAGTGAACACACGGTCGCTGATCTTGAGGCGCTTGGAGGCAACGTCGTCGCGTTCTGGATTCCGGCCATGGACGATCTCGAAGCCGGCGCCGACCCGCGCACGATGCAGCGGATCGTCGCCCGACTGCGGCAGCCGGACGGCTGCCCGTGGGACCGCAAGCAAACGCATCAGTCGTTGCGGAAATCGATGATCGACGAACTGTACGAAGTCGTCGACGCCATCGACAGCGGCGATCCCGCCCACCTCGCCGAAGAGCTTGGCGATCTCTTCCTGCTGATCCTGATGCAGGCCCAGAT
>JBGTNF010000124.1:0-13486 GCA_041743205.1 Thermomicrobiales bacterium
TGCCGACCGACTCGTGCTGGCCAATGTCGCCGCCGGAGAGCATCGCCTCACGGTCGTCACCGGAGCCCCGAACATCGCCGTGGGCCAGAAAGTCGCCTTGGCGCTTGCTGGCGCCCGGCTCATCGACGCCTACGCCGACGACCTGAAGTACAAGACGCTCAAGCCGGGCTCGATCCGCGGCGTCCGTTCCGAGGGCATGGTCTGCTCCGAGAAGGAGCTCGGAATGTCCGAGGAGCACGAGGGCATCCTGGTGCTGGACGCCGACGCCCCGGCCGGCGCGCCGCTGGCCGATTACCTGGGTGATACGGTCATCGAGTTCGAGATCACGCCGAATCTCGTTCACGCCTTTTCCGTGTTCGGGATCTCGCGTGAGGCGGCGGCGATCACCGGCGCCGCGTTGCGCGAACCGGAGCTGGCCATTCTGTCTGGGGTCGAGCGATCCGACACTCTGGTCCGGATCGACGCGCCGGATCTTTGCCGACGCTATCACGCGCTCGTTATCGACAGCGTGGCCGTCGGGCCGTCGCCGTCGTGGATGGTTCGGCACCTCCAGGCGGCCGGCGTGCGGTCGGTCAACAACCTGGTCGATGTCACGAATTACGTCATGCTGGAACTCGGGCAGCCGCTGCACGCCTTCGACCTCTCGTTCTTCGAGGGCGAAGCGATCATCGTCCGGCGCGCGGAGGCCGGCGAATCGTTCGAAACGCTCGACCATCGAATCCGGAAGCTGGACGGCGGCGAACTGCTGATTTGCGACGCGGAGAAGCCGGTCGGGCTCGCCGGCGTGATGGGCGGCGTCAACAGCGAGATCATCGACACCACCACCTCGCTATTGCTGGAAGCGGCCACCTTCGACATGGTCTCGATCCGCCGAACGGCGCGCGCCCAGAAGTTGCAAACCGACGCCTCCGCCCGCTTCGGGCGCGGCCTCGATCCGGAGCTGCCGGGCATCGCCAACGCCCGGGCGGCGCGGCTGATCCTCGACCTCTGCCCTGGCGCGACAATCCGCGTCATGCAGGACGTCTATCCCGATCCGCCCAAACCGCGAACGATCACATTCGACGTGTCACGGGTGTCGTCGCTGCTGGGGATGACCATCGAAACGTCCGTCATGGTGGAGGTTCTGGATCGGCTCCAGTTCGCGCCCGTTCTTGACGCCGACCACGGCACGCTGACCGTGACCGCGCCATCGTGGCGAACGGATGTCACGATCCGGGAGGACGTGATCGAGGAGATCGCCCGGATCGTGGGCTACGAGCAACTCCCGGCGACGCTCATCACCGGCACCACGCCCATCGTCGAGCGCGATCCGCTCCACCTCGCCGAACGACGCGTTCGTCAGCTGTTGGTGGCCGCCGGATGTTACGAAGGACGTGGCTACATCACCCTCTCCGAGGCCGAACTGACGCGCTGGGGCATCGACGCTAGCGGCGGGTTCGCGCATTCATTGCGGGACGCGCCAATGGTGAGGCTGCGCAACGCGATCCCGGCCGAGGACGACGTGCTGCGGCCATCGATCATTCCCCGCCTGGCCCGATCGGTGGTCGAGAACCTCAAGCACGAACGAACCGTTCGCCTCTTCGAGATCGGTCACGTCTACCTGGGAACCGATCCTGACCTCCTGCCGCATGAACCGTCGACGGTGGCGATTGCACTGGCTGGTCAGCGCGAGGGTTTCGACCGGTTCCACCCGCGATCCGGCGCATCCGACCAGCTCGACTACATCGACGCCAAGGGCCTGGTCGATACTCTGCTCGACGCCTTCGCGCTCAACGACGTGACGTGGACAGCGTTCGCGCACCCGGCGCTGCACCCGGGTCGGTCCGCCGAGATCTGCGTGCACGACGAGCGGATCGGCGTTGTCGGCGAGGTTCACCCGACGCTGGCCACGGAGCTCGGACTGGACGGCACGCGATTCGCCGTCGCGGAGCTCAACCTGCAACGGATGCTGGAGCTTTCCAGGCAGGCCAAGCGCCAGCAAGTGACGGTCGCCCGCTTTCTGCCGGTGGAGCAGGATTTCGCGATCGTGGTGGACCAAAACGTGGCGGCGGCCGATGTGCAGCGGACGCTCCGGCACGACGCCGGTCCGTTGCTGACCGACCTCACCCTCTTCGACGTCTACGAGGGTGAGCAAGTGGGCGACGGCAAGAAGAGCCTTGCCTACCGCCTGACGTTCACCGCTCCCGACCGGGCGCTGACCGACGCCGAGCTGGGCAAGGTCAGGAAGCGGATCGAACGCGGCATCCTGTCGCAGGTGAACGGTTCGCTGCGAACGTAACGTGAGGTTCGGCGGGGCGCCTTTCAACGACTATTGGTAGGGGAGGACCTTGTGTCCTCCCGCGGCATGGAGTCGCGAAACCGCGGGAGGACACAAGGTCGGCCCCGCTGGAAATCCCCTACGTGTTACGGCGCCCCAGGGTGTCCTCAAGAGGACCAGCAAATGATCCAACGAATCGACGGCGTCCAGGCAGGGATCGATCGGCTGACGCGGCGCGGCGACAAGGGCGTAACGTCGCTGCCGGCGCACTTTTCGGCCCGGATCGAAGAAGTTTTCGGCAAATCGATGTCCGCCGCCGAGGTGGTGGCGCAGATCATCGCCGATGTCCGGGCTGAGGGCGACGCCGCTGTCCTGCGCTACACCCTCGCCTTCGACAGCGCCGCGCCCGACCGATTCGACGTCCCGAGGTCGGACTGGGAGACAGCGTGGGAGGAGGTCGGTCCCGAGCTCCAGGCGGCGCTGACAACGGCAGCCGAGCGGATCCGGTCCTTCCACGAGAAGCAGACGCGGCCGACCTGGTTCGAGCCGGATGCGCTTGGCATATTTGGCCAGATCGTGAGCCCGCTCGAACGGGTCGGCATCTACACACCCGGCGGATCGGCCGCCTTGCCGTCGTCGCTGCTGATGACGGCGATTCCGGCCAAGGTCGCCGGGGTGAACGAGGTCTTCGTTGCCGCGCCACCGCGCCACAACGGCGGCGTGGCGCCAGTGATCCTCGCGGCGGCGAAGGTGGCCGGCGTCGATCGCGTCTTTTCGATCGGCGGAGCGCAGGCCATCGCCGCCCTTGCTTACGGCACCGAAACCGTTCCCCACGTCGACAAGATCCTCGGGCCGGGCAACGTGTTCGTGGCGACCGCCAAGCAGCAGGTCTTCGGCGTCGTGGACATCGACCAGATCGCGGGGCCGACGGAAACCATGCTGATTGCCGACGACTTGGCAGACATTGAATTGGTGGCCGCCGACATGCTGGCCCAATCCGAACACGGCGTCGATTCGTCGGCGATCCTGGTGACGACATCGGCGAAACTGGCCGACACCATCCAGGCAGAACTCGAGCGGCAGGTGGAAACCCTGGCGCGCGGCGACATCGCCTGGGAATCGCTCTCGACCAACGGCTCCATAGTGGTGGTCGCATCCTTGTCCGAGGCGATTGCAGTCGCTAACGCCTACGCCCCGGAACACCTTTGCCTGCTCATTGACGACCCCTGGAGCCTGGTTCCACAAGTCCGGAACGCGGGCGGCATCTTCATCGGCGAGTCGAGCCCGGAGGCGCTGGGCGATTACACCGCCGGTCCGAGCCACGTCATGCCAACGGGCGGCACGGCGCGGTTTTCGTCGCCAGTGAACGTCTCCGATTTCCAGAAGGTGATTTCGGTGATTGCGGCTAATGATCGGGCGATCGAGGCGCTGGGCCCGGCGACGATCACGTTGGCGAACGCCGAGGGTCTGGGCGGCCATGCCGCGGCGATCGAACGCCGCCTGAAGCGGTCCTCCAGGTAGCGACTTCCGTTGCGCCGATCGACCGTCGCTGGTATGTTCGCGGCGTTCCCGAACCGGGTACGCCTTTTCCAATGACGGTCGCGAACGTTGCGACGGACACAAGGGAAACAGTTTTGGCCGACCAGACAGTCCTGCCGCGATGGCGCGGTTTCAACCTCCTCGAACTCTTCTCGCGTCGCGGTCCCGAGGGTCGCCGCAACGGCGAGTTCCGTGAAGACGACTTCCGGTGGATCGCCGATTGGGGGTTCGATTTCGTCCGGATCCCGATGGATTACCGGCTCTGGGCGCCGGGCGAAGACCTCTACCAGATCGAAGAGCGCGTGCTGGAGCAGATCGACCGCGTCGTGCGGCTTGGCCAGCAATACGGACTCCACGTGTCGCTCAACTTTCACGCCGCGCCGGGCTACTGCATCAATGGCGTGGACGAACCGTTCGACCTGTGGACCGACCAGGCGGCGCTGGACGCGTTCTGTTTCCACTGGGCCTTGTTCGCGGGCCGTTACCAAGGGATAACGTCGGAGCAACTGAGCTTCAACCTCGTCAACGAGCCGCGCGTCCCGCCGGAAGTTGGAACCAAGGCGCTCTACGAACGGGTCGTGCGCGCCGCGACGGCGGCGATCAGGGAGCAGGACGTCGAACGGCTGATCATCGCCGATGGCGTTCGGGTCGGAACCGAGCCGCTGCCGGAACTGGCCGACCTCGGCATTGCCCAGGGTTGTCGCGCCTACGCGCCGTCGGGCGTGTCCCACTACCAGGCCAGTTGGGTCAACGGTAGCGACACCTGGCCGGAACCGACCTGGCCGCAATTGGCGTCGCATCCGGGCGAAGCCTGGGATCGCGCCCGGCTGGAGGCACACTACCAGCCCTGGGTCGACCTGGCGAAGCAGGGCGTGGGCGTGCATTGCGGCGAAGGGGGCGCGCACCAATACACGCCGCACGCGGTCGTTCTGGCGTGGCTGGAGGACGTATTGGACATCCTGACCGGGCACAACATCGGCTACGCGTTGTGGAACCTGCGGGGCACCTTCGGCATCCTCGACTCGCAGCGCACGGATGTCGCCTACGAGGACTGGCACGGGCACAAGCTCGACCGCGAACTGTTGACGCTGTTGCAGAGGTATTGATTTCGATTCGTGATAGACCGTGAGAGCACAACGTTGGGAGTAGGGGTCAACCTCCGTGTTGACCCGAACCCGGACATCGCGAATCAACGGGCGATCACGTATCCAGCGGGATCAGGATCGCCCCTACCCGCGTCGTTTATTGGCGAGTGAAGTCACGCAATTTCCATCCAGATTCCGCCACCCTGGCTTCGAAACGCGTGCGGGAGGAAACAAGGTCGGACATGCTGGATATCCCCTACCGGGCGGACGCGGTTGGACGAGCTGGCCTTCGGTTCGTCATTGTCCACCGAGTATGCGGAGCGCTTCCACGACCTGATCCTCGGTGGAGCCTTTCGCGTCCTCCGGCAAGCCGGCGATGGCAGTGAGCGCCTCGGCGGTGGAGTAGCCGAGGGCCTGGAGCGCGCCGAGCACTTCGGGGTTGCTGCGCATCGCCAGTGGACCGGTTGGCTCCAGGTTTTCCGGGAGCTTGCCGCGGAGATCGAGCAGGATGCGCGAGGCGGTGCGCTTGCCGATGCCGGGGACGGTCGAGAGCAGGGCGATCTCTTCAGTCGAGATTGCGCTCATCAACTCCTCCGGCGTGAACCGGCTGAGAACCGCGCAGGCCAGGCGGGGGCCAACTCCATTGACCCCGATCAGGGTTTCGAACCAGACCAGCTCGTTCTCGGTCAGGAACCCGAACAGCAGCAGCGCGTCGTCGCGGACGACGAGGTGGGTGTGGAGCTCGACCACCGAACCCCGGCCGCCGGCGTCAGGGCCGGTGCGAGAGCTGGTGGAGACACGGTAGATGACGCCGTTGACGTCGACGGTTACCGTGTCGGCGGCAACGGAGTGGAGCGTTCCAACCAAACCTGCAATCATGTCGAACCGACCTCACTGGGCAACCGAAAGACGCGATCAGCCGTGCCGCCGAGCAGGCCCGGCAGGGAACTGGCGGGAATGCCCGAGCGCAACACCCGGTCGAGGAACACCCGTTGCTTGAGTAATGGAAAGTCAGTTCCGAACATCGCGCGCCCCTCTCCGATCAATCGGTCCGCCACGGGAAACACATCGAAACGGTACAGGTAGGTCGATGCCGCCGAATCGTACGTCACGTTGGCGGTCAGGCGCGCGACTTCCGGCATCAACTCGTAAAAGGGCAACCCGCCGCCCCAGTGCGCGGCGACCACCCGCAGCTCGGGATTGGCCTCCAGGAAATTGAGGATCTTCTCCGGCGTGGCGGTTCCCTTGCCGGGGTAGGCGTGACCAACCGGTTCCGAGCAGTGCATCAGCACCGGCACATCGGCTTCCCGGGACGTTTCCATGGTCGCCGCCAATTGCCGGTGGCCTTCCCACGAGAATCCCTGGGCGTCGGCGTTGAGTTCGCCGAGGCCGACTGCGCCCAATCCAATTGCCCGTTCGACCTCGATGGGGGCTTCCGGCGAGGCTGGATTGACGATCGCGAGCCAGGCGATCCGGTCGGGATAGCGCTCCTGGACCTCATGCAGGAAATCGTTGTGTTCCCGGCAAAGCCCCATGTCGGACCAGGGCCACCCGCAGACGACGGACATCCCGATCCCGGCGGCGTCCATGCTCGCGATCATATCCTCCGGCGTGACGAACCCGATCTTCGGCGAGGCGTAGAGTTCGCCGAACCAGGCGTCCCGTTCCAGATACTGGCTGCGATCGCGGATGATGTCCGGCGCGAAGAGATGCGTGTGGGCATCGACGATCCGCGGCGCTAGCTCCTCATGGGCAATGGCATCCACTACAGGTAGAAGAAGACGCCGAGGGCGATCGCCAGGATCAGGATCAGGATCATCACGATCGGGATCACCAGCGGGTTGAGCCGTGGGGCGTTGGCGGCGATCTCGGTCCCGATCTGTTCGCGCTGGACAGTGGCCAGCGACCGGCTGACCTCGAGCACGATCGCCGAGACGTTGTCGGTGGCGCCCCGGTCGGTCGCCATCGTCGCCAGGCTGAGCGCAGAGTCCTGCGGATTCTGGGCCAGGATCGTCGTTACGTAATCCTCGGACTGCATCACGTCGAAGAAGCCGTCGCTGCACAGCAGCAGGCGGTCTTCCGGCAAGAGCGTGAGTTCATAGATGCTGGGCATGCGGCGATCGAGCGTCTCGGTGAGGCCCAGCGCCTGGGTCACAACGTTGCGCTGCGGGCTGCGGCGCGCCTGATCCTCGCTCATCAGGCCTTTGGCGACCTGCTCGGCGACGAGCGAGTGGTCCTGCGTGATCTGGGTCAGCTGCTTCGCCCGGATCAGGTAGGCGCGGCTGTCGCCGACGTTGGCGATCGTCGCGTATTTGCCACGAACCACCGCCGAGACCAACGTCGTGCCCATCCGGGCGTCGTCAGGGTCGCTGCCGCCCTGCTTGTAGATCGCCTCGTTGGCGCGACGATAGGCCTGCTTGAGCGCCCGGGCAATATCCTCGGGGGCGTCGTGGTTGAAGAGGTCGTCGAGCAGGGAGATGGCCAGTTGGCTGGCGACTTCGCCCCGTTCGTGCCCGCCCATGCCATCGGCGACGCCAAGCACGAAGGCGGGCCCGCCACCGGCGGAGAGCGCCGGCGCCTGCTTGACGAGAATCGCGTCCTCGTTGTTCGGCCTGCCGGCCGGCGAAGTCGTGCTACCGACGGACAGGTTGAAGTCAGCAGGGACGAGGCTCAAGATGGGGCTCCAGGTCGTGACTGGCGGGAATTCGAAGCTGTCGGCCGGAATCGGGTCCGGACGCCGGATAGTATCCCCCGTGACACCCTCCTGTCACAATTCGACCACGCGCACTTGGTATGGTTATCGCAAGATGGGCACGCCGGGCAGCGATATCAGCCACGCGACACGTACCTTTCCGCCGACCCGAAATCCCCATCCGTTTGGAGCGTCACATGATCCCGGATTACTTGTCGAACTCCAGGTGTTCGAGACGCGCCGTCATCGTCTCGGCGGTCACCGCCGCGATGCTTGGATCGCGCCCGCGTCCCACCCTGGCCCAATCCGACCCTGAACCGGTTGCGGTCCTGGCGGCCGCCAGCCAGCGCCTGTCCGAGGTCGAATCGCTGCACTTCACCCTCGAGGTGGAGGGCGAAACCTTTATCGAGGAGAGCGGGACGATCCAGCTCGAATCGGCCGAGGGCGACCTAGCGCGGCCGGACCGCGTGGCGGTCGAGTTTCAGGTCCGGCTCCTCGGCGCGACCACTGTCTCGATCCGGATGATCACCGTGGGAGCCGATTCGTGGACGACCGACTTGATCACCGGCAACTGGGGGGATGCGCCGCCGGAGTTCGGGTACAATCCATCCGTGCTTTATGACAACCAGAATGGGCTGGGCCCGGTGATGGGCAAGCTCGACGGCGCTGCCATCACTGGCACGGAGGAGGTCGACGGGCGCGATGCTCACCACGTCACCGGTACGGCGCCTGCCGCGGTGATCGGGCCGCTGACCGCCGGCACGATGACCGGGGACAACGTGGCGGTCGAGCTGTGGATCGATGTCGAAACCTCAGACCTCTTGCGGGTCAAGGTCGTCGAGCCGGAGAGCGACGCCAAGGAGAACCCGGCGACCTGGAACATGATCCTGTCCCAATTCGATGAAAAGGTCACCATTGAACCTCCCGACTGATGGCGAAACCGCCGGCGGCGTGCGTCGGCTGCTGAAATCGCCCATCATGGCCGCGGCGCTGGTTTGCGTGTTGCTGGGTTCGATCGACCTGACGGTCGTTGCCTCGATCCTGCCCGGGATAATCGACGATCTCGGCGTCAACACCGCCGATATCGACCGCTACATCTGGGCCGTCAACGCCTACCTCATCGCCTACATCGTCGCCATCCCGCTGGCCGGACGGATTTCCGACGTGATTGGCCGCCGGCCGACCTTCATCGGATCGCTCCTGATCTTCGTGGCCGGATCCGTTCTCTGCGCCACCAGCGACTCGCTCAGCGACCTGGTGATTGGGCGAGCGATCCAGGGATTCGGCGGCGGGGGGCTGTTGCCGGTTGCGCTCGCGTTGGCGGGCGATACGCTCGGGCGGCGCGGCCAGTTAATCGGCATCGGGTTCGTCAGCGCGGTCGAGACGATCGGCTGGATTCTCGGCCCCATCTATGGGGCCACAGTGACCGGGCTGTTCCGGTTCAGTGACGAACCGTGGCGCTGGGTGTTCTGGATCAATGTGCCGATCCTGGCCGTCCTTGTGTTCGTTCTGCGAAGTCTCGGCCGGGGTTCGCCGCAGCGAACCGCGCGAGGCCCCGGCGCCATCGATTTCCCGGGGGCCATGCTGCTCTCGATCGCCCTGACCACGATCAACCTGGCGCTCGCGTCGGGCGGCGAGTTCGGCGTCGGAACCGGCACCGGACTCCGGGCGATGGGCGGCACGGAAAACCCGCTCGCCAGCTGGGCGCCCCTGTTGCTCGCGACCGCCGCAGTCTCCACCGCTCTCTTGATTGGCTGGGAACTGCGGAGCCGGCTACCGTTGCTGCCGATCACGCTCTACCGGCGGCCCGCCTTCCTGGCGACGATCGCCGCCAACCTTTGCATCGGAGCCATCCTCATGGTGAGCATGGTCAACGTGCCGGTGGTGGTCGCGCTGACGCAGGATCCGGATCAGGTCAGCACGATCAGCGCCGTCATGCTGGCGCCGTTCACGGTGGCCATCGCCGCCGCGTCGCTGATCGCCGGCAACCTGGCGGCGCGATTTGGATCGCGGCGCCTTATGCTGGCTGGCATCCTGGCAGCCGGGATCGGCTGTCTCGCGATTTCGCTGCTGTTGGGAACCGACAACGTGTGGGCCATGATTCCTGGCCTGGTGCTCGCGGGACTCGGGCTCGGATTGCTCCTGCCGGCGCTGGGCACGCTCCCGATCCAGCTCGCGGCCGATTCGGAACGCGGCGCGGCGGCCTCGTCGGCGCTCATGTTCCGCCTGCTCGGCATGACGGTCGGCGTGTCGGTGTTGACCGCGCTCGGTGTGCGTCGACTCCAGGCCCTTACGAACCGGCTGGAGCCAATCGTCCAGGCCGCGGACGAGTCCACGGCTGCCTTCCTGGTTCGCCAACGGGACTACGTGATCGACGTCGCGATTCCGCTGTCGGTCCAGGTCATTCAGGAAACGTTCCTGGCGGCGGCGGTGATCGCACTGGTCGCGGTCATTCCGGTCTGGCGGGTAGCGGTGATCGCGGGCACCGACCTGGACGAGGCTGAGGGTCGTGGTGGTGCCGGATGACGGGACGAAGCGGTTGAGCGGGAAAGAGCAGGTCGTGAGTGGGCTGTTAGCCTCGAGTCGTAGGGCTGCGGAGCTTGTCTCCGCCCGTAGCAGGCATCACCAAGCCACCCTAACCGAGAACTATGCCAACACTAAGGCTGCCTTGGCGTATGACGGATCCAGGTAAAAACCTGTAGCGCGCGGTAGCCCCACGGGCGGACACAAGGTCCGCAACCCTACGAAAACGCCTTGTTGCGTTGGCCACATTCCATATGCCTGCTCGCAATGACATTGGGCGGCAGCAACGAACTGGTGTCAGCGAGGCGCGCCGGCAGCCTGGAGAGCGGCGCGGAGTTCGGCGAGATTGGCGGAAATCGATGCGTCGTCGTTGATCACCGCGCTGCCCGCCACCACGGAGGTCGCTCCCGCCCGCACGATGCGCGCGATGGCGGACGCGTTGATGCCGCCGTCGACCTGGATCACACACCCGGCTCCAGCGCGGTCGATCATCGTCGCCAGCCGTTCGGTCTTGTCCAGCATGGCGTGGATGAACGACTGGCCGCCGAAGCCAGGGTTGACCGTCATCAGCAAGACCTGATCGACGAACGGCAGCAACTCCTCGACCATCGAGAGCGGCGTCGCCGGGTTGATCGCCACGCCCGGGCCCTTGCCGAGGTTGCGGATGGCTTCGGCGAGGCGAAAGGCGTGGGGAGTCGACTCGACGTGGAAGGTCAGCGTGTCGGCCCCGGCCCCGGCAAACTCGTCGACCCAGCGTTCCGGCTCCAGCATCATCAGATGCACATCGATCGGCAGCGTGGTGCCGCGACGCGTCGCCTCCAGCACCGGCAGGCCGATCGAGATGTTGGGCACGAACCGTCCGTCCATCACATCGAAATGCACGTAATCAGCCCCGGCCAGTTCGATCTCGGCCAGTTGCTCGCCCAGGCGCAGGAAATCAGCAGACAGGACCGAGGGGCCGATGCGCACGGACGTGGAAGGCAGGTTACGGGACACGACAGGCTCCCTGGATACGGACGAAGTGGCGACCCGCCAAGGGGTTGCCGCGCGTTTCCAAACTGTAGCAGCCACGCGTTCAGCGAGGCGCCGGGACGTGCGCCTATAATCGACCCAGGCTGGCCGAATCGGTCTTGTTGGAGATACGTGGCGTGAAGTTGCTGGAAAAATTCGAACAATCGATCGAGCGGATCATGGAGGGGACCAGCGGGTCGCTCTTCAAGCAATCGATCCAGCCGGCCGAGATTGGACGGAAGCTCGAGCGCGCGATGCTGGCCCAGCAACGCGTGTCCGTAGGCTCCTCAATCGTGCCGAACGTGTTCACCGTCACGCTCCACCCAAAGGATTACGCGCAATTCGCCGATTACCGCGAGGGCCTGGCACGGCAAATGGAAGCCTGGCTGGCCCAGGTCGCGACCGATCGCAACCTTTCGGTCGTCGACCGGATCCAGGTATCGATCTCGGAAGACGCCGGCGCCAAACGGCGCCAACCCGTCGTCGTCGCCTCGATCTCCGACGCGCGGGCACAACACCATCCGCGTCCCGCCGATCGCCCTGCTCCGCCTGCCGAGGCCACGTCGGTCTACCGCGTCGAACCGGAGGGCAACCGGCGGTCGGCGTCGTTGCGGGCCATCGACGGCGCGCAACGAGGCCGCACGTTCATCGTGCCGCCGGGCTCCACCAGTGTGGGCCGGGCGCCGGAAAACGACATTGTCCTCGATTCGCCCGACGTGTCCCGCCGGCACGCCCGGATCGAATGCACCCGAGCCGGCATCCGCGTGCATGACCTGAACAGCACGAACGGGACCCGGGTCAACGGCGAGCCGGTCCGGATCGCCGATCTCGAAGAGCGGGATGAGCTTTCGTTCGGCGGCCAGCGGCTGGTGCTCGAAGTCCACGCCCAGGACCAGTCACGCAACGGATACCGCTGATGGAGTTTTCGCTCGATTCGGCCGTCTCGTTCGACTGGTTCATCCTGATCCTGCGCATCGTGTTCATTGGCCTGATCTACTTTTTCCTGTATCAGGTCGCCCGGGTCTCGATCCGGGAACTGGTCGCCGTCGGGACATCGGCAAGCCCCGCCGTCACTCAAACCCTGCCCAGCCCGGCGAGCGCGCTGGAAGTGATCGATCCGGCCGAATCGTCGTTCCACCCTGGCGACCTGTTGCCGCTCGACCATTACACGACGATCGGCCGGCGCGACGAAAACTCGCTGGTGATCGACGATTCATTCGTGTCCGGGGCACACGCCGAGGTGATGTTCGACCAGGGGGCCTGGTGGCTGGTCGACCTCGGCAGCACCAACGGCACCTACATCGGTGGACGGGCGGTCCGGTCGCGGGTCAGCCTGACCAATGGCGATGTCGTACAATTTGGCCGCGCGACATTCCGGGTCACCGTGTAGCAGGACCTTCGGGCCTTTCCCTGAGCCCGCCATGTCGCTGCGAAGCGTTCCTCGTTCCTCGGGATGACAGCTCGATTGCGTTCGAAATGCCGTGCGTTTCCGTTCGGTTCGAGAGATTGCCCAATCGCTATTCGCCGCCATGTGGAGAGTTCGTGACCAGCCCAACCGCTTCGGCCCCGAAGGGACTTTCCGTACCGATCCCCGGTACGCTCTCCCTTGTCCTCCCGGCCTACAACGAAGAAGCCAATATCGAGATCGTGGTGCGGCGAGCGCTGGCGATCCTGCCGTCGTTCACGACCGGGTTCGACGTGATCGTGGTCAACGACGGCAGCCGGGACGCCACCGCGTCGATCATCGATCGTCTCGCGACCGAAGACGATCGCGTGAAGCCGGTGCATCACCGGGTAAACCAAGGCTACGGCGGAGCCGTCAAGTCCGGGTTCAAGGCTTCGACGGGCGAATACGTCATGTTCATGGACTCCGATCGGCAATTCGACATTGCCGATATCCAGCTGCTCACGCCGTTCGTTCCCCTGTTCGATATCGTGGCCGGATTCAGGATGGAGAGGTCAGACCCGATTGTGCGGCGGATCAACGCCGAAATCTTCAACCTGGCGATCAGGATCCTGTTCGATGTCCACATCCGGGACCTCGACTGCGCCTTCAAGATCTTCCGGGGGAACCTGATCCGGTCGCTGGAGCTGACGTCGGCGGGCGCCCTCCTGAACGCCGAGACCCAGGCCAAACTGCGGCGCCAGGGCGCCTCGATGGTCCAGGTCGGGGTGCCGCACTACCCGCGGGTGGCGGGCCACGCCACCGGCGGCGACCCCAAGGTGATCCTGCGCGCAATGAAGGGCACAGTCGTGCTCTGGCTCCGGATGCACCGCTACACGCCACCCTCGACCGCGCCGGCAGCCCGGCCGTATTACCCGCTTGGCGACGCCCTGATCGGGGCCGCGACGGTGGCCGGGGCCGGCATCGCCCGGGCC
>JBGTNF010000125.1:0-8823 GCA_041743205.1 Thermomicrobiales bacterium
AGCTCACGGTCGAAGACACCACGGTCGAACGGATCGCCCCGCCCTTCTCCTAGTCCGGCTCGCCGGGCGTGGATGATGGTGTGCTCGGCGTGCGCCTCGTTAGCGACGATTCGCACCGCGTCGTCAGACAGCAAGGCATCCCGAACCACCGGCGCAAGCGGGTTGACCACCACCAGCGCGGCCAGGCCGCCGTCCGCCAACGCCGAGGCGATGTCTCCCGTCAGCCCACCCAGCACCGCTTCACCCGCCTTGCCCGGCACGTTCCACAGGATCAGGTCGCAACCGACAGCCGGCGCCGAATCGACGCCCAGGCCGACCCGGCTGGAGACCGAGCCGTCCGTAAAACCCAGGCGCTCGGCGTTCCACTGACTGAAGGCAACGGCCAGCGCATCGCGATCGACAAAATTCACCGTCCAATTGGGCAATGCATCGCGCAGCGCAAGTCCCAGCACACCGTACCCACAGCCGAAATCGATGGCGTGACCGCGCTCCGGCAGTGCCGCCACGTCGAGCGACCGCATAAGCAACCGGCTCCCGGCATCGACCTCGTGGCTGCTGAACAATTCCTGGGCGACCGCGTAGCTGGTCTTCCGGGTGTTCCAGGTAAGGTCGACATCCTTCTTGTGCCAGCGTTCGCTCTTCATGTCCAAACTCTACGGCACTCAGTTTTCACAGGATGCCCAATTCACGGAGCGTCGCCAGGAATTCCGGCGGACTCAGGAACCGAAGGCGCTCCAGACTCCGGAGATCCCGAAGATCCTTGTCCCATGAAACCAGAGCATCGGCATGAACTGCCAAGGCGTGCGCGATGAGGTAATCGTCTTTGTGGTCGCGGCAGATCGCAGGGAAGGGTCCGCTCAGGCGGGGCGTCGGTTCGGCGATTTCAGCGATGTCTGCAAACAGCGCTTCCAGTTCAACTGCGGTAATGCGGGCAGAGAGATCAGCCCGCTGTACGACCTTGCTCACGATTTCGTCAGCTATATCGGGCGTAAACAGCAGCGCAATGCGACCCTCGGCAGCAGCTTCCAGGATTGCGCCTACGGCAGATGCAGACGGTGTCACCGAGAGCAGATAGCTGATGAACAAATTGGAATCGAGAAGTGCCCGCATCGCGTGACGATCAGGACTTATCGCGTTGGAAGGAAATCTCGCCGCGCTCTTTCAGGCTTCTGATCGCGGCCTGGCCCAATGCTTCGGCGATTTCTTCGGCCTGCTCGGTTGTCAGATTACTGTTTTGAGTGCTAACACGCTCTCGCAAACGCTGGATTCTCTCCAAAGCATCCGTACGTTGTTGAATAGTGTCCTGATCGTTTGTCAGCGCCTTCGCCATTCGCGAATCCTCGACTCTCATATGCGCCATGGCCAACCGTCACTTATCCATCGTAGCAGGATTGTCTACCAATCCCCGACACATGGAACACGATGACCCTCAACCTCCCCTACCAACGCTTCTTTACGGCAGGACAATGTTCGGGCGACTGCATAACTGGTTCTCCGAGTATTCCAGTTCAAATCGACATCCTTCTTGTGCCAGCGTTCGCTCTTCATGCCTGAACTCTACGGCAGCTCCGAGTAGCGAACAAGGCATGCCCGCCTTGCCAGCGAGTCGTTCCCGGTCTAGCATGGCCCGACCGTTCGGGTTGGCGGAAGCCGCCCAGGCAAATACCGAAGTGAAGGGTCAATCCGTGTCCAGAACGTTCAAGGTCGGCATCGTCGGGGCCGGGGTCATCGGCGCCGTTCACGCCGGCGCCCTCGAAGGCGTCGACAACGCGACTGTGGTCGCCATCGCCGAACCCCGGGAAGAGGCCGGCCGCAACCTGGCGGACAAGCACGGCGTCACCTGGTTTTCCTCGTTCACCGACATGCTGGCCGTGCCCGAGATCGATTTGGTCATCCTGGGCACCCCCTCGGGCCTGCATCCCGAGCAAACGATCCTCGCGGCGCAGGCCGGCAAGCACGTCATCACGGAAAAGCCGATGGCGATCACGCACGACGGCGCTGCCCGGATGATCGACGCCGTCAACGGGGCCGGCGTCGAACTGGCGGTTATCTTCCAGAACCGTCTCTCGCGCGATGTCTACCGCGTCAAGCGCGCCATCGAGGCCGGTTTCATCGGCAAGCCGGTCCTCGGCAGCGCCTCCGTGTTCTGGCATCGCAAGCAGGCCTACTACGACGCGAACGGCGGGTGGCGCGGCACCTGGGCGCTGGATGGCGGGGGAGTGCTGATCAACCAGTCGATCCACACCATCGACCTGCTGCAATGGCTGCTGGGCGGCGTGGCGTCGGTCCAGGCCCACATCGCGACGCTCAATCACGAGATCGAGGCCGAAGACGCCGCGTCGGCCAGCGTCCGTTTCCATTCGGGCGCGGTCGGATCGATCCTCGTCACCACAGCCGCCGCCAAGGACCACCCGGCCCGCGTCGAGATCATCGGGACCGAAGGCCGGGCGACGATCGAGAACAACGTCGTCACCGTGTTCGAAGGCAACGGCGAACTCAGCGACGACCTGCTCTCCGCCGACGACCTGGTGACGGTGCGGGACTGGAAACCGGTCGAGGAGTTTGGCGAAGGGCACCGTCGCCAGCTTCGCCTGATCTTCGACGCGCTGGCGGCCGGAAAACAACCGCCGGTCCCGGGTCGGGAGGCGCGCAAGGCGGTCGACGTGATCCTGGGCATCTACGAATCGGCACGGACCGGTGCAAGGATCGACATCATCGGTTCTGGGCCGGAGGCTCGACCATGAAGTACGCCGTCTTTTCCGTTTCGACTCCCGACTACACACCCGACCAGGCCGTCACCAAACTCAAGGAGATCGGCTACGACGGCATCGAATGGCGGGTGATCGACGAGGATCCCGCCGCCAAAGGAATCGGGTTCTGGGCCGGCAACAAGGCGACCCTCCCGTTCTCGACCTTCGAGCAGGACGCCCCGGCCTGGCGCAAGCTTACCGAGGAAGCTGGTCTCGAAATCCCTGGGGTTGGGACGTACGTGATGTGCGACGACTTGACCGGCGTGGAGGGGGCGATGCGGGGAACGATCGCGCTGGGCGCGAACCAGGTTCGCGTCCGGGTTCCCGGCTACGATGCGTCCGAGCCGTTCCAGGCGAAATGGGATGCCGCGAAGGCGCAGTACCGGGATGTCGCCGACCTCGCGAAGAAGCATGGGGTGAAGGCCCTGCTGGAGTTGCACCACCGGACGATCGTCCCCTCCGCCAGCGCCGCCCGGCTTTTCCTCGGCGACCTTGACCCGAACCACGTCGGCGTGATCCACGATGCCGGGAACATGGTCTACGAAGGATTCGAGACACCCCGACTGGGATTCGAGATGCTCGGCCCGTACCTCGCTCACGTGCATATCAAGAACGCACGCTGGTTCCCGGAGAAGTACAACGAGGACAAGTCGATCAAGTGGAAATGCGATTGGGCTCCGATCCACAAGGGCGTGATCGACATGCGGGAATTGTTTCGGGCGATGCACGCGGTGGGCTACGACGGCTGGGTTGGCCTGGAGGATTTCAGCGTCGAACGGAAGCTGGACGAACGGCTCCGCGAGAACCTGTCGTTCCTGAAAGCGGTCGAGGCCGAGACGCGCGCCTAGGGCGTAGTCAGGCCGCGGGCAACAGTCCTCTCGTAGGGCTGCTGAGCTTGTCTCGGCCCTGTTCGGCCGTAGACACATGGTTGGTGAACGACACGACCTTGTGCCGATGGACGCCTGCCGATATGAAGGGCTGTAGAACCAAGGGCCGAGACAAGCTCGGCAGCCCTACGATGCACATGCACATGCCAACATATTGCAGACGCGACACGCCCCCGGCTGGAGTTCCAGCCGGGGGCGTTCGCGATGCGGTTCGTGTCGGAAGTTACTCCTGCAAGTCGCCGAGCGGAGCGTCGGTGACGCCTTCGCCCGTGTTCTCCTCGTCCGGCGCTTCGCCGTCGAAGCCCTGGCCCTCGCCCGGCGCGTCGAGGACCGCGGTCGCGGTCGGCAGGAGACCTTCGGACATCAAGGCCGCGTAATCCTCTTCCTCGGCGGCCTCGACCGGCGTTTGCATCGCCGTCAACGTCGCCTCGGCGAGCGCGCTCTCGGCCACGACCTTGTCCTGGACCCCGAAGCCGGAGCCGGCCGGGATCAGCTTGCCGATGATCACGTTTTCCTTGAGCCCGCGCAGGTGATCGACCTTGCCGTTAATGGCGGCTTCGGTCAGCACCCGCGTCGTCTCCTGGAACGACGCGGCGGAGAGGAACGAATCCGTCTCCAGCGACGCCTTGGTCAGACCGAGCAGGAGGGAGATGGCCGTGGCCGGCTCGCCGCCCTGGGCAAGGGCTGCTTCGTTCTTCAGGTTGAAGTCGAACTTGTCGGCCATGTCGCCTTCGAGGAAGTCCGTATCGCCCGGGAACTGGATCCGCACCTTGCGGAGCATCTGGCGACAAATCACTTCGATGTGCTTGTCGTTGGTATTCACGCCCTGCGACCGGTAGACCTTCTGCACTTCATCGATGATGTAGCGCTGGGCGGCGTCCGGCCCGAGCGTGGCCAGGACCTGATGCGGGTCTTTCGGGCCGATCGTCAGCTGGCGACCAGGGAGCACTTCCTCGCCGTCCTCTACCAGCAACTGGTCGCCGACGTTGATCTGGTAGTCCTCGCGTTCCTCCCGCTCGTTGCGCACGTACACCGTGCGGTCATCGAGGTAGAAGGACCCGGCCAGCCCGGCGGTGAACTTCTCGCCGTCCGGCCCGGTGGCGATAACCGTCTTGTCCTTGTCGACTGGCGAGCCTTCGGTCAGGACGATCTCGTACCCCTCCGGCAACAGGGATCGCCAGGAGTCCTGCTCGACCGAGCTGATGACCAGGATCCGGCCGGCGTCCGATTCCTCGATCGACACCACGCCCGGCTTGTGCGCCAGCAAGGCGGCGCCCTTCGGCTGCCGGCCCTCGAAGAGTTCCTCGACGCGCGGCAGACCGCTGGTAATGTCGGCCCGGTTCACTCCGCCGGTGTGGAAGGTGCGCATCGTGAGCTGGGTGCCCGGTTCGCCGATCGACTGGGCCGCAATGATGCCGACCGCTTCGCCGAAGGCGACGATCTCGCCGCTGGCGAGGTTTCGCCCGTAGCACATGCGGCAGACGCCGTGGGACGCCTCGCAGGACATGACGGTGCGAACGCTGACCTTGTCGATGCCGGCGTCGATGATCTGGCCCACGAAGTCGTGGGCTTCTCCGTGCTCGTCGATCCAGTGCTCGGTGAGTTCCTGGCCCTTGGCGCGAATGATCTCGCCGGTTTCCGGATGCACCACATCGTCGGCCAGGATTCGGCCGGTAACGCGGGACCGGTAATCGTCGTCCGAGATGGCCTTGCCATCGGAGTCGTACTTCGTCGCCCAGATGCCCTGGTCGTTGCCGCAGTCTTCGATCGAGATGATCACATCCTGGGCGACGTCCACGAGACGGCGGGTGAGATACCCGGAATCCGCCGTGCGGAGAGCCGTGTCGGCAAGTCCCTTCCGGGCCCCATGAGTGGAGAGGAAGTATTCGAGCACCGTCAAGCCCTCACGGAAGTTGGACTTGATCGGGATATCGATGATCTTGCCGCCCGGGTCGAGCACCAGGCCGCGCATGCCGGCCATCTGGCTGATCTGGTTCATGTTTCCCTTCGCGCCGGAATCCGCCATCATGTAGACGGTGTTCTGGCCGCGAAGCCGGCTTTCCACATCCCGGGAAAGTTCGTCACGGGCGCCGTTCCAGATCGCCTCCAGCTCGCGGAGTCGCTCGTCCTCGGTCACGAGCCCGCGCCGGTACTGCCGCTCGATCTTGACGGCAGCTTCCTCCGCATCGCCAACGATCCTGGGCTTGGTTTCGGAAGTCGTGACATCGGAGAGGGCGAAGGTCAGGCCGCCCTTTGTCGAGAACGTGAATCCGAGTTTCTTGATCCGGTTGACGACCTCCGCCGTGTCCTGGGGATCGGTGAAGGCCCGGTAGCAATCGGCGACGACGCCGCGCAGCTGCTTGCGGCCCATCGTGTCGTTGTAATACTTGCCGAGCGAGGCGGGCAGCACCTCGTTGAGGAGCGCGCGGCCGACGGTCGTCTCGATCCGCTTGACCACACCGCCATCACGATCGGTGCGGACCGTGATCCGGGCCTGGACATCGACCACGCCGGAATCGTAGGCCAGCTTGACCTCTTCCAGTGAGGAGAAGGTCTTGCCCCAACCACGCGGCACGGCGTTGTTGGCGGAGTCTTCCTCGTAGTTCCGCTCGCTCGTGATGTAGTAGATGCCGAGCACGATATCCTGCGTCGGCGACACGATCGGCTCGCCACTCGACGGCGACAGCAGGTTGTTGACCGAGAGCATGCGCTCGCGGGCCTCGGCCTGGGCCGCCTTGGAAAGCGGCACGTGGACCGCCATCTGGTCGCCGTCGAAGTCGGCGTTGAACGCCGTGGTCACGAGCGGGTGCAACTGGATTGCCGACCCTTCGATCAACTTCGGCTTGAACGCCTGGATGCCGAGACGGTGCAAGGTGGGCGCGCGGTTGAGCAGCACCACGTAGTCACCGATCACGTCTTCCAGCACATCCCAGACGCTCGGGTTGACGCGTTCGACGAGGCGCTTGGCGGACTTGATGTTGTGCGCCAGGCCGCGATCGACGAGGCGGCGCATGACGAACGGCTTGAAGAGCTCCAGCGCCATTCGCTTCGGCAGCCCGCACTCGTCCAGCTTCAGTTCCGGACCGACCACGATCACGGACCGGCCGGAGTAATCGACGCGCTTGCCGAGCAGGTTCTGGCGGAACCGTCCCTGCTTGCCCTTGAGCATGTCGCTCAGGCTCTTGAGCTTGTGCTTGCCGGAGCCGGAGACGACGCGGCCACGCCGGCCGTTGTCGATCAGGGCGTCGACCGCTTCCTGGAGCATGCGCTTCTCGTTGCGGACGATGATGTCCGGCGCGCCAAGCTCCAGCAGCCGCTTCAGCCGATTGTTGCGGTTGATCACGCGCCGGTAGAGGTCGTTGAGGTCGGAGGTCGCGAACCGGCCGCCGTCGAGCTGCACCATCGGGCGCAGTTCGGGCGGAATGACCGGCAACGCCGTGAAGATCATCCAGCTCGGCTTGTTGCCGCTCTTGCGCAACGCCTCGACGACGCGCAACCGCTTGGTCGCCTTCTTGCGGCGAACCTCGGACGGCACCTGCATTTCGGCGCGGAGCTCCAGCGCCAGCTCGTCGAGGTTGACGCTCTTCGAAACGTACTCGTAGACGGCCTCGGCGCCCATGCCGGCCTTGAACACGCCCGGCGGCACGATGTCGGTCAGCTCGCGGTACTGGGTCTCGGTCAGCGTCTCGCGCTCCTTGAGCACGGTCATCTGCTTGAGGATCTCGTCCCGCTGGGTTTCCTCTTCCTTGATCCGGGTGGAGAGTTCCTCGTCGATCTTCTTCACCAGTTGCTCGGCGTCGAACGTCAGCTGGTCGCGCTCGGCGCCGGCCATCGCGTCGTTGCCGCTGGATTCGCTGCTGGCTGCCGATTCGATCCGCGCCTGCTCTTCGGAGAGCACGCCGGAGAGGTTGACGAAGCGGTCGTCGTTGACCATCTCGTCTTCCAGCACGATCGACTGATCGCGGAGGCTGTAGTTCTTGTCGGCGGCCTGGCCGCGCAGGGCTTCGAGCTCCGCAACAACCGTGTCGTACTCCGCCTGGAGCTTGTCGAGCTGGATCTGCTTGCGCTCGCCAATGGTGGTGTTGAGGTTGGTCGACCCCTCGTCGAGATTGGTGACGTCGGCGTTGACCTGGCCCAGGATTTCATCGCGCTTGGCCTTGGCCTCGGCGCGATATTCCTCGACGGTCTCTTCATGGACCTCGTTGATCTCCTCGACCGCGGCGGTCTTGGCCTCCTGATCGACGCTGGTGATGAGGTACGACGCGAAGTAGAGCACGCGCTCGAGGTTGCGGGGTGTGATGTCGAGAAGCAGCCCAAGCCGGCTCGGGGTGCCCTTGACGTACCAGATGTGGGCGACCGGCGCCGCCAGCTCGATGTGGCCCATGCGCTCGCGCCGAACCTTGGAGCGGGTGACTTCGACGCCGCATTTGTCGCAGACGGTGCCAGCGTGGCGGATGCGCTTGTACTTGCCGCAGTAGCACTCCCAATCGCGGGTCGGACCGAAGATCCGCTCGCAGAAGAGACCGCCGTGCTCCGGCTTCAGGGTTCGGTAGTTGATGGTTTCCGGCTTGGTGACCTCGCCGTACGACCAGCTGCGGATGGCTTCCGGGGAAGCGAGCCGGATGCGGATGGCGTCGAAGTTGTTGACGTCGAGGACGCGGCCCTTGTCCTGGCGGTCGCCGCGGGAGAACCCGCCCGACGACCGGGAATCGAACTGGCCGGAGCTTTCGAACGTCGCGGTGCGTCCCGCGGAGTGATTGGGAGCGACATCGGGGATGTTGGTGCTGGACATGGTTCCTCCAGGCGAGTTGGGTTCCGGGGTGGCCGGCATCCTTCGCTAACGCTCAGGACAGGCTCCGTTGACCGGCCAGTACGAGTGGCCTTCGTCAGCGAGGCAGCGGGCGGCCAGCGAGACCGCCCTTACGAGACGCCGGACAGAAGGGTTACTCGGATCCTCGCTCGAAGCCGCTCAGGTTGATGCGATCGAGATTGGAGAGCAGGTCGCGTGAGCTGTCCTCCGTGAATTCGACGGTCTGCTCATCTTCATTGATGACGTCGATCGAGAGACCGAGACTGCGGAGCTCCTTGACGAGCACCTTGAAGGATTCCGGAACGCCGGCTTCGCCGATTTCCTCGCCCTTCACGATCGCCTCGTAGGTCTTCACGCGGCCCACGATGTCGTCCGA
>JBGTNF010000126.1:0-1957 GCA_041743205.1 Thermomicrobiales bacterium
GCTTGGCGCGGAGGTGGCGCTGGTGGCGATCGTGGTGCTGGGCGGGTCGACGATGGCGCTCTCGGCGCCGCCGGTCGCCGTCGAAACGGTTCTCGACCGGGTGACGCTGGTGGCCTCGACCACCCCCGAACCCAAGCCCGATTCCCTGCTGGTTCACCTCACGATCGATCCGGCGCGCTCCGGCGACAACGATCTCGCGGTGCGGCTGTCCGATTGGGACGGCGCGCCGAAACGGTTCGATTCCGCACCGAGCGTCTCGCTCAGCTTCACCAGCCTCGATCATGGAACCACCAACGCGGGCGTCGGGATGCAACGCGTGGATGGGGCATCGCCGACCTGGCGCGCCGCCGGGTTGAACCTGAGTCTCGACGGATGGTGGAAGATCGATGCCCGGATCAACCTGGCGGGGCAGGCGGCCCAAACGGCGACCTTCTACGCCCTGCTGCCCGACCCCAACGCCCAGGGAATCGACGCGGTGCCCAAGCCGTCGTCCGATCCGGAGGCCGAAGTGCTCTACGACACCGCCTACCGGCAGATGCTGGCCTGGGAACGCGTGCGCTGGACGGAATCCCTGGGTTCCGGCAACGATGTCCTGGTTCGTGCGAACTTCGCCGTGGTCGATGGCCCGGCCGAGGCTGACGCCTACCAACTTGACGTGCGCTACTCGGGCGGATTCGCCCCGAACTCGGTCGGCGACCCGCCGGCCCCGCCGACGTACGATTCCCGGCGTTCGATCACGGTCGGCGATCGGGCCTGGCTCCAGGTTGCCGACGGCGCCTGGCTCGACGAACCGCCGACCCGCTTCAGCACGCCGGCGGAGTGGGACGAGACGTACGCCGGGGCCGAGCACTTCCGGCTGGGGATGACGCAGCAGATCGATGGCGTCGAGTACCAGATCGTCACCTTCTACCTGCCGGACCGGCCCGCCCAGGCCGAGGCCTGGATGGCGTGGTGGATCAACTCGTCGACCGGCGACGTCGAACGGGTGACGATGATTGCCCGCCTCCACTACATGGCCTGGGAATACACCGACATCAACGGCGACTTCACGATCGACCCGGCCGTCCCGGCGCCTGACTGATCCTGGTCCAGCTGTTGTCCTTTCGAGCGTTTCCTGCGGGCTGCGAGGAAACGTCCGTCCACCGTTTTGTGGCGGATTGCCAATACCTCACCCACCGTCATCCCGAGCGTTGTCCATTGCAACGTAACGGGTTCGCAACACGCACCAAACCGTCATCCCGAGGAACGAGGGATCGCCCGGCGAAGCCGGCACCTGTGGCTCGCGGAATCTCGGTACCGCCTATCGCTGCGCTGCGGCGGGGAGTCCCTCGCAAGCTCGGGATGACGGTTTGGAAAGTGTCAGGATACAGTCGACACGGTGGTCAGTCAGCCGCGTGGGCGTGCTGGTGGGCGGAATCGTCGCAGCAGGACACGCCTGGCGCCTCGGATGGAACAGACGGCTCGGCAATGGTTGGCGGCGCTTCGATCCGGGCCAGGCGAAGGCCGTTGAGCGTCACGACCAGCGACGTGCCAACGTCGACCAGCACCGCGATCCAGAGGTTGACGAACCCGAATCCCGCCAGGCCCAGCGCCAGGACTTTCGTCAGCATCGAGAGCGCCACGTTCTGGCGGATCACCAGCAACGTGCGGTGGGCAAGATCGACCGCCGAGGCGAGGGACGAGAGATCGTCCCGCATCAGGGCGACATCGGCGCTTTCGAGTGCGATGTCCGCGCCGCCGATGCCCATCGCGATCCCGACATCGGCGGCGGCCAGGGCCGGGGCGTCGTTAACCCCGTCGCCGACCATCGCCACCGGTCCGACGGTGCGCAGGCGAGCGATGGCCTGCGATTTCTGGTCCGGCAGCAGGTCGGCGTGGACCTGATCGACGCCGGTGGTCGCGGCGACTGCGCTGGCGACGATCCCGCGGTCACCAGTCAGCATGGCGATCGAGTCGA
>JBGTNF010000127.1:0-8887 GCA_041743205.1 Thermomicrobiales bacterium
CGCCGAGCAGCACGGCCTGGTCGGCGGCGTTGCCGGCTCGCGCCCAGAGGGTTCCGTTGGCCCCGCGCAGCACGCCGCTGTAGGACTCGTAGTGGATCTCGTCTCGCACGAAGGCGAAGATCGCGTCCGCGTCATAATCGAGCCGGGCGGCGACATCGGCGACGGTTTCGCCGCTGGTCGGCGGTGGCGCCGGGACGGGCGGGGCCGGCGGCGTCGAGTCGATCTGGCTCGACTGCGCCATGAGGGGTGCGGCACTAAATCCGACTGCGCCCAGCGTCAAGGCTCCGGTTCCGGCGCCGAGGGTGGAGAGGAACTGGCGGCGATCGATCGCCCGGGACCCGACTTGCGGCGTGCGCGTCATGATTCGCCTCACCTGTGTGGTTCAGTTGTCTCCGATCTTGCCCCGGCGCCGTCGGCGCGGGCGGGTCCCTCGCTGGCTTCAGTGTAGGGCCGCATACCGCATTTCGTATATACAGAATCACGGGAAAGGTGTGCCACAGGTTTTTGCGCGGATGCGCAGCCGTACAAGACGCTCCAGCTGGGTAAAGATGCAAAAACCTGTGGGGGACCCTCACTGAAAATCTGCGAAGCGCCGAGGCCGGTCCCATGGACTTTGGAGCGGGTTACGAAAAGCGCCGCCACGTAACGTGACGGCGCGCTCCCCGGTGACGTTGGACTGGACCGTGGTTACGGCAGCGCCTCGATGATCTCATCGGCGGTGAAGACCGAGAGGCCGGCTTCCCCGCCGATGGTGAGGTCATTGGCAAGCGCGTCGAGCAGGTCGGCGTTCAGGTCGGTCGCGTCGGCGCGAACCTCGACGAAGGCCACCGTATCCTGGTCGACGATATTGGCTTCGAGGATAACCACGATCGGCTCCGCGCCGCTGTCATCGACGTACACCACCGCGACGGTGTCGATGCCCGTCCCCGAGAGCACGACATCGGTTTCCGCGGAAAGCTGGAGCGTGGATTCGAAGTAGTCGGCGGCGCTGAGGGTGTCGAGCGCCCCCCTGGGCGTGAAATCGCCGCGGTTCTCGATCGTGATGTAGACGGTCGCGCTGCCGGTCGCCGCATCGGCGAGGTAGAGGGCGTCGACGCCGGTTTCCGGGTAGGTCTGCACCGGCTCGTCCGTGTTGGGGTCCAGCGTCCACTCCTCGGTCCAGATCACCGGAACCTCGTGCAGCGGGCTGACGTAGACGCCCTCCGTGATGAGGCCGGGCGCTTCCGGCTCCTCGGTGGCTTCCTCCGTCACGATTGGCGCTTCCGTTGCCTCCTGGGTTTCGGCGGGCTCTTCGGTTGCTTGCTGCGTTACGGCCGGTTCTTCGGTGGCCGCTTCGGTTTCGACAGGCTCCTCGGTCGATTCTGCGGTGGGATCGAACGACGGGATCGGCTCTTCCGTCTCCACCGGCTCCTCGGTTTCGACCGGTTCCTCGGTCGCGGCTGGCTCCTCGGTCGGGGCGACCGGCCCGTTCTCGATCGCCTCCAGGATGTCGTCCGGTCCGAAGACGTCGAACACGTCGTTGTTATCGACGTCGATGTCGTCGGCCATGCTGGTCAGGATCGCGTCGTATTCATCCGGCTCGTACATGTCGAGCCCGACCCAGAAGCTGTAGTCCTCGCGGCCCGGATCGGCCACGATCGAGAGGTAGACCAGGTGATCGTCGTTCGGGGCCGCTTCGCGGGCGAGGATCGCCGCCGTCTCCCGGTTCGATTCGAGCAGCAGGATCTCGGCGTCTTCCGACAGGAAGAGGTTGTCCTGGAGAAAGGTCGGCTGGCCCATCGCCTGGAGCAGCACCTCGGGCTCGGTCGGCGCCTCGTTGGGGCTGAAGCCGAGCGAGAGCACTGACGATTCGGATTCCGTGTCGACGAGGAAGACGATGTCGCCGAGATCGGGATCGGAGGCGACCGGTCCGTCGTAATTACCGCCAATCGCGTGGTCCACGTTCGGGTCGGATGTTTCGCCCACGGCCCAGGCGTCGGTCCAGGTAATCCCGACATCGAACTGCGGGCTGGCGTATTCGCCTTCCTCAACGAGGCCGGGCGTGTCCGAAGCCTCGTCTTCGCCCTCGACGGCGTCCTTGATGTCGCCCTGGTACGCCAGGCCGGCCCCACCGGTCAGGGCGAAAAGGGCGATAACGATGAGCAGGCGAATACCGGTGGACCACGTTTTGAGGATGGTCATGTCGGGCGGGACCTTTCACGAGACGAACGGCGGCCGATCGGATGCAGTATCCATGTGAGAGACGATCGAGACTGGACCGCTGTTCCGGCACTGTGACTAGGATAGCCCCATGCGGCGTGCCCTGTCAGCGGTTCAGCCGGATGCGAACCTGACCAACCGATTCGTACGGACCGCCGGTGTGGCTCACCCGGAATTGCCGCGTGAGCCGCCCCTGGCCCCGACAAAGGATGAACGATGTCCGCGACTCGACTCCTGATCCTCGGCGTATTGCGTCAACTGCAACCCGCGCACGGGTATACCATTCGCCAGCAACTCGAAGCCTGGCAGGTAGACGAATGGGCCAACGTTGCCTACGGCTCGATCTATTTCGCCCTGGGCAAACTGGCCGAAGAAGGGATGGTCGAAAGTGTCGGCGACGGGCGCCCCCGGGCTCGGACAACCCGGGTTACCTACGTGGTGACCGAGCGCGGCGAGGCGGAGTTCCAGCGCCTGCTGCGAGCGCATTGGTTGGAGCGACGGCCCATCGTCGAGCCGTTTCGGGCGGCCCTCGCATTCATGTCGTCAATCCCCGCAGATGAAGTCGTTGAATTGCTCCATCGTCGCGTAGCCCTCGCACGCAACGATGCCGAGGTTCTCGAAGCCATGAGCCAATCGCCCGAGGTCTCGCCCCGCCATGTCGCCGAACTGCTTCTGTTGGCGGCGGCACATGCGCGAGCCGAGATCGATTGGGGAGAGGCGGCCATCGCGAAAGTGGAGCGCGGAGAGCTGCCCTAGCCACAGGACGTGCGGGCGGGCGGGTAGCTGGGGCCGAGCCAGTCGATCTTCAACCCGGTCGCGCTTTGGCGCCGAGTTCAGACCACGCGGCTTGACGACAACATACAACCTTGTATAATAGTGCGGAGAGGCGATTCGAGAGGAACGAATACCGTGACGATGATCACCGCTGACAACCTGGTCAAGGCGTTCGAACGGCCCGTGCGGGTCGATGGCCGGTTCTCGGCGGTGCGAACCCTCTTCACCCGCCAGCGGCAGCGCTCGGTCGCCGTCGATGGCGTCAGCCTGCGGATCGCCGAGGGCGAGGTCGTCGGCTACCTTGGCCCCAACGGCGCTGGCAAATCGACCACGATCAAGATGCTGACCGGAATCCTGGTGCCCACGTCCGGCGCCGCGACCGTGGCCGGGATCGTGCCGTGGCAGGATCGCAGCGCCAATGCCCGCAACATCGGCGTCGTCTTTGGGCAGCGCTCGCAGCTCTGGTGGGACCTGCCGCTGGACGAATCCCTCCGCCTCATCGGCAAGATGTACGACGTCGAGCCGGCCCGGTTCCGCCAGAACCGCGACCTGCTGGTCGAGCTGCTCCAGATGGAGTCGTTCCTGGCGACGCCGGTGCGCCAGCTCAGCCTCGGCCAGCGCATGCGCGGTGACCTGGCCGCGGCGGTGCTCTACGAGCCGCCCGTGCTCTTCCTCGACGAGCCGACGGTCGGGCTCGACGTGGTCGCCAAGGAGCGGATGCGTGGTTTCATCGAGGAGATCAACCGGACGCGAAAGACGACGGTGCTGTTGACCACCCACGATCTCGACGATGTCGAGCGGCTCTGCCGCCGGATCCTGATTATCGACCAGGGACGGGTCCTGTTCGACGGCGCGACCGCCGACCTCAAGCGCCGCTACGCGCCTCACCGCCTGCTCGATGTCACCGTTAGCGGCGAGGGCGCGGCCGCGCTGCGGGAACTCGCCCAGTCGCCCCCACCCGGCGTCACGACCAACGCCATGGACGAGTTGACGGGATCGTTCGAGATCGATCCGGAAGTGGTGACGGTGGCGGCGGTGATCGCCGAGTTCTCGGCCCGGGCGCCGCTGGTCGACCTGGCGGTGCGCGAGCCGGCGATGGACGGCATCATCCGCGAGATCTACGAAGCGCGGGAGATCACGCGATGATGGCGAGGGTGGCGCCGCATCCGACCTGGTGGGCGATGATCCGGGCGTCGGCCCGGAAAGTCCAGATCTACCGGACCGGCATGGCGTTCTGGCTGCTCCGGTCGATGCTGGAGCTCTTCCTCATCCGCGTCGTGTGGTCGGCCGTGTACGGCGACCGCGAGTCCGTCGACCTCATTGCCGACGACACCCTGCTGGTCTATCTCACGATCTCGGCGGTGCAGGTCTACATCCTGCCGAACATCATCGCGGTCGAGGTGGGGGAGCGGATCGAAACGGGCCAGGTCGCGACCGACCTGATCCGGCCTTTCAGCTTCCTGAAGCAGATGATCGCGATCCAGTTCGGTTCAACGCTTGGAATCGCGCCGGTGCTGATGCTGGTGATCCCGGCCGCGATGCTGGTGGGGTCGCTGGAATGGCCGTCGGCGGCCAACGGCGTCGCGTACCTGGTCAGTTTCGGCCTGGCCTACCTGGTCAGCACCCTGACCTGGTTGCTGGTCGGTCTGGGGGGGTTCTGGGTAATCAACATCGGCGGGCTGCGGGCGCTGCTTTCGGTGGCGAGCGGCTTCCTTTCGGGAGCGTTGATCCCGATCTGGTTCATGCCCGACGCCTTGCGGATCGTGGTTCAGCTCCTGCCGTTCCAGGCGATGACGTTCCTGCCGGCGTCGATCTTTTCGGGACAGGTATCAGGCACGGCAATCATTGGGCCGCTGTTGGTGCAGCTTGCCTGGATCGCGATCCTGAGCTGGTTGATTGGCTGGGCCTGGGGCCGCGCCCAGCGCAAGCTCGTGATCCAGGGAGGATGAGATGCGGCTGGCGGCTCTGAGCTGGGATCTGGTGACGGCCTCCATCCGGGGCCAGATGCAGTACCGGTTCAATTTCCTGATCGACGTGGCGTTCGGGCTCGTCTTCTCGTCGATCGGGTTCGTGTTCATCTGGGTCGTGCTCGGCCGGTTCGAGGGGATCGGCGGCTGGACGCTGGGCGAAGTGGCCCTGCTCTACGGCATGCGGCTGACCTCGCACGGGTTGTGGACAGTCAATTTCAGCCAGCTCTTCGCGATCGACCGGATCGTGCGCGACGGTCAGTTCGACCGGATGCTGATCCGGCCGATGCCGATGATGCTGCAACTTATGTTCGGCCAGTTCCGGATCGCCACGCTCGGGGACCTGCTCGGCGGGGTCGTCATCCTTGGGATCGCCCTGACCCAGGTCCCGGTCGACTGGAGCGCCGGCAAGGTGGCGCTGCTCGCCGCCGCCCTGGCTGGGGGCGCGATGCTGGATGGCGCGTTCCAGCTCGGCCCGGCGGCGATGACGTTCCGGACGCTGCAATCGATGCCGCTGCGCGGTCTGTTCGACGATATCTTCGGCCGGTTCAGCGGTTATCCCACCTCGATCTTCGACCGTGGGTCGCGTTTCCTGCTGATGTGGATCGTGCCGGTCGCGTTCGTCGCCTGGGTTCCGGCCACGGTGCTGCTCGACCGGACCGACGAGCTGCCGTTCCCCGGCTGGCTGGCGTGGTGGTCGCCGCTACTGGGCGCGCTGGCGATCACCCTCGCCGCCTGGCTCTTCGTGCGCGAGTCACGGCACTACCAGTCATCGGGGTCGTAGCGCCGGATGGACTCAATCGCCGCGCTCGCGGGTTCATGCGTCCGGGTCGAGCGGGGCAGCGCGCGGGGAGTTGGTGCCAGGCTTGTCAATCGCCACTCTGAGATCACTGCCAGCGTGACGCCCTCCTGCGCGGTACGTCGTCGGCACGTGGGCGACACAGGCGTCAACTCATTGATTGAGAAACCAACGGGCCTCCGGCCAGGACAGTGAATCGGGTTCGCTTGGACTCGCGTCCTTCGATCCGTGCAGCGACGAAGTAGTTGCCCAGCTTTTCGAACGTGAGTCCAAGGTTGAAGGCCGCCTGCACGCGCTGGGAATTGCCGATCGGAATCCCCGCGGGCCGCCCTACCTCCATCTGTCCTTCGATATGGGCTACCGGCTGCCCGTCCTCGTTGCCGATCTCGACCTCGAAGTTGTGGACTTGATTGGTCTCGTTCCATGGTACGGAAAAGGCGACCGCCACGGCCAGGTTGTGAGGGGTTGGCAGTGTCGAGACCGTCATGGTCTCCCAGCCACCACCAATCATGTAGAGCTTGTTGTTGATGCTGTCGACATGGTCCGCAAGAATGACCCACTCAGCTTCCATATCATTGGTTCCTTTCGTGCACTACCACTACCACTACGCCGACACTACAGGTACACTACATTAGGTGCGAGGAGATGGTATGTCAAGCCCGATGATCGAGGCATTTCTCATCGATGAGGACAATGAGGATAAGGTTTGGTCACACGGCTTGGCGGTCGCCCATGTCTTGCACGTGCTTGTCGGTCCCCATAGGATAAAGCGCAACCGGCACGAGCGGAGGGCAAGTCACTTGGTGGTCGGTTTGGACCGCCAGGGCCGTTGCATCGCTGTTCCAGTTGAGCCGACGCATGAGTACGGCGTGTGGCGGCCCGTGACCGCGTGGTTTTGCAAGATTCATGAGTTTTCGTGGCTACCCTGACAACGGATGAGGAGGAGTGATGTCACGGAGAGATTTAATCGACCTGGAGTCACCTGAGCATTGGAGCGACGAAGGCGAGGTGCGTCCAGGAGTGAAGGCGTCACGGGCGGTCGTATCGGTTTCTTTTGACCGGCATGACCTTGAACGCGTTTCGGAGCATGCGCTTCGTCAGGGCATGAAAACGTCGGAGTTCATTCGCGCCGCCGCCTTGACGGAAGCAACGAAGCGGCCACCACGAGTACAGATCAATTCGGTAACCGGGGCGGTCCATACTGGTTTTATGCCAAGCATGCTTCGTGCTTCCCGGGCAACTGTCACTATTGAGCGGGAGGAGATTGCCTTTACCCGTTAGTAGGCATGATCTCTCAGTCGCCACGCTCGCGTGACCAGGCATCGGGATCGAGGTCGGTGGTGCGCAGCACGTCGAGGATCAGCGGCAGAAGCTTGCCGCGAATCGATTCCAGCGCCCCGAAATCGACCTGGAGTGGCCCCATCACGCCAGCCGCCCAATTGACCGACACCGCGATCCCGGCGTAGTGGATTTCCAGCTCCCGGGCCAGGATCGCTTCGGGCATCGCCGTCATCCCGACTACCTCCGCGCCGAGCAGCTTCATCATCCGGATTTCGGCGGCGGTTTCGAAGCGCGGTCCGTTGGTGCAGACGTAGACCCCATTGGGCCGGATCGCCAGGCCGTGGCTGGGCGCCCGGGCCACGATCGCTTCTCGAAGCTGGCGGCTGAACGGTTCCGTGAACGGGGTGTGTTTGAGCCCCGAATCGCCCCCATCAAAGAAGGTGAACGCGCGGCCGCTCGTCCAGTCGATCAGGTCACTGAGGGCCGCCACGCCGCCGGGCGGGATATCGTCCGCAATGCCGCCGACGGCGAAGGTGGCGATGACGCGATCGACCCCGAGGATCTCCAGCGCCTTGACGTTGGCGCGGTAGTTGACGCGGTGCGGCGGCACGTCGTGCTCCACTCCATGCCGAGAGAGGAAGACGACGTCCTCGTGATCAGCCGAGCCGATCCAGGCCAATGCCTGGCCGTACGGCGTGTCGACGACCGTTTCGGTGAAGCCGGCGTCCGGGCGCTCGACGCCGGAACCGCCGATGATGCCAATGCGTGGTGGCATGGGGCGTGACGTTCCTCTCCAGGCTGATGAAGGCCGGGATCGCGATCCCGAAATGGGTAGGGGAGGCCCCGTGTGGCCTCCCGGTCTACGTGTTGGCGAAGTCACGGGAGGCCACACGGGGCCTCCCCTACGAGAACCATCGGAACCAGACTCGGATTGATCACGTGATGATGCCGGCGCGGAGGGCGCGGGCAACCGCTGCCGAGCGGGCGCTGACCTCTAGTTTGGTCAGCAGGTTGGCGACGTGGCTTTGTACCGTGCGCACGCCGATGAAGAGCTCGTCGGCGATGTCCTTGTCCGTCTTGCCAGCCGCCACCAGCGTCAGCACCTCGATCTCCCGCGCCGAGATGCCCAGCTCCTTGATCAGGGTGGTGATCGCCGCCTGCCGCGCCAGGCGCGGACTGGCGTTGGCGTTGGATGGAGCCGGATCGTCGTTGAGGATTTCGCTGGACAGCTTCTTGATTTCGTCGAATCCGAGTGCCCGGTCCGTCTCCCAGATCGAGCCGAACGCGTCGCCCAGTTCTTGCCGCAGGATGTCGATCATCGTCGTGTAGGCGTCGCGGTCGATCGGCGAGATCGGGTGGTTGACGGCCTCCCGCAGGCCGTCCGCCGCCGCCAGGAGCGAGGCGGCGCGGGCGAAATCGCCCGTGCCCACCGCCACCTGGGCGATCCCTTCGAGCGCTTCCGCGTACCCGCCGCGATCGCCGAGCTGGTCGTAGTACTGGAGCGCCTGTTCCAGGTTGGGCACGGCGCGGGCGTAATCCTGCTGCTGGGCGGCGATTCGTCCGATATTGGTGGCGGACCAGGCGACGCCCCGGCGGTCGCCGGCGTTGGTGTAGAGGATCCGCGCCCGCTCGTTGGTGTCAACTGCCTCCACCAGCTTGTCCTGGCTCCAGAGCAGGTTGGCGACATTGGTCATCACGGCGGCGATGTTACGCTGGTCGCCCAGCGCCCGGAAGATCCGCTCGGCCTGGTCGTAGTGGTATGTCGCCTCATCGAAGCCGTGCCGGGTGGCGGCGCAATCACCGAGGCCGATGTGGGCAACACCCGTGAGGCGCCGGTCGCCGATCTCGGTGGCAATGGACAGGGCCT
>JBGTNF010000128.1:0-4101 GCA_041743205.1 Thermomicrobiales bacterium
CCAGCGGCAACCCGGCCACCCAGTCGTACAGACCGGCCGCCCGCAACGCGTCCCGCGTCCATTCCGAATCGGCCAGCGTCGAGCGCCAGATCGCCGCCTCGTCGTCGTTGGCCGTAGCGATGAACCGCTCGCTGATCTCGCGGACCAGGCCGGGATCCGTCGCCAGGCGGCGATCGCCGTTGCCGCGCACGGCGACCAAATTCGGCAACCCGGCGAGGCGCGCGACCGTACCCACCGGATCGAACCCGATCATCGCCGCATCGCCCACGAACCAGTAAGCATCCACCCCGCCGGCGCGTTCGATATCGGCCAGCACGGCATCGAGCGCGATCGAGTTTCCGTGCGTGTCGGAGAACACCGCCACCCGCATAACCGTCGGTTCCTTTCACGTCCGGCAATCGTCGTAGCCACGTTCCGGCAACGGCTCCGCTAGCCCCGCGGTGACTGGCTATATGCTACCGACAGGTACACTACGAATCCGTCCCTGATCGTGCAATGCCCAGCGCGGAAACTACTCCACCACAACACGCCCGGAAGGAATGCATGGTCAGTCTCGAAACCTGGTACGTGATCGCGGGCCTGGTGCTGATCGTGATGGGCATCAGCGGCTCGTTCCTTCACCGCCTTCCGCTCACGACCTCGGTCATCTACCTCGTCGCCGGGTTCATCCTCGGCCTCACCATCCTCCCCATCGATCCCATCGACGATTCCACGCTCCTGCACCATCTCGCCGAATTCGCGGTGGTGATCTCCCTTTTCACCGTTGGCCTGAAACTGCGGATCGAATGGACCGACCGGCGCTGGATCCCGCCCATCCGCCTGGCCGTCATCGCCATGGTCGTGACGATCGGCCTGATCGCGGTCGCGGGCATGGTTGGGCTGGGCCTGTCAGCCGGGGCCGCCATTCTGCTCGGCGCGATCCTCGCCCCCACCGATCCGGTCCTCGCCTCCGAAGTCGAAGTCGACGACCCGCAGGACCAGGACCAGGTGCGCCTGGCCCTCTCCGGCGAAGCGGGCTTCAACGACGGCGCGGCCTTCCCGTTCGTCATGCTCGGCCTGGGGGTGCTTGGCCTGCACGATCTGGGTTCCTTCGGTTGGCGCTGGGTTGCGGTCGACCTCGTCTGGGCGGTACTTGGCGGGCTGGCGATCGGCGCCGTCCTCGGCCTCGCCATCGGACGGCTGGTGGTTCACCTGCGGCTCACCCGGCGAGGCGCCGTGGGGTTGGCCGAGTTCCTGACGCTTGGGTTGATCGCCCTGGCCTACGGCGGGGCCCTGCTGGCGCACGCCTACGGGTTCCTCGCGGTCTTCGCGGCGGGACTCGCCCTGCGGCGCGTCGAACAGCACGTCACTCCAGGCGAATATAACGATGTCGCCGGGGCGGTCGAATCTGGCAGCGAGGAAACGGCGACGCATCCCGACACCGCCTCGGCCCACATGGCCACCGAGATCCTCACGTTCAACGAACAGCTCGAGCGCATCGCCGAAGTTACCCTGGTGGTGCTCATCGGCAGCCTGCTCGCGTCCCGCGTGTTCCCGCTTGAACTAATCTGGTTCGTCCCGTTGCTCTTCCTGGTGGTCAGGCCGGTCGCCACGATGGTGGGCCTGAAGGGCTCGGCGATGAATCGCATCGAGCGCCGCCTGGTAGGGTGGTTCGGGATCAGGGGCATTGGCTCGCTGTACTACCTGATGTATGCGATCGATCACGGCCTCGCCGAAGGAACGGCCCGCCAGCTCACGTCCATCGTCATCGCCACGGTCGCCCTCTCCATCGTCGTTCACGGCATCTCGGTAACGCCGATCATGAACCGCTACATGCGGCAAAAACCATCCTGAGGCGCCACTCGCCTGGACACGTTACGCATCGTCCTCCCCTTTCACCCGGCGTGGAATTGCCCGGAAACCCGTGCCGAAAGTTCTTCTCTTCACCGTCAAACCTGATAGAATATGTAAACTGTCCAGCGGCGCCACAACGGGAGATCACCATGGAAAAGGTCAAGGCACAACTGCAGCAACTGGTCGACCGCGTCCGCAAGATGTTCAGCAAGTAACGATCACGATTCACAGCTGATCGCGCCCACCCGGGCCGGCGGCTTTCACCGCCGTCGGCCTGCCGCTACCCTTCGGTCCAGAATCTCCGGATCAACGACTCCGCCGGGTGATGGACCTTCGCCAACCGGGACAGCATGGCCGTCACGTCGTACGGGACGAACCGGCGTTCCAGTCGATAGCCAACCGCGTCGGCAATGAGCAACGTCCACATCGCGCGATGATCGCGCGTGGCCGGATTGCCAACGCTGCCCGGATTCCAGATTCTCACCCCATCGACGGTGCGATCGAGCGGCTGGTGGGTGTGCCCCACCAGCACCAGGCCCGTCTGGGTGTTCGCCAAAAGCTCCTTCACCTCCTCATCGCGGTGATCCCCGCGAATGCCTGTCCCTTCGTCCGTGCCCGGCGCGCCGTGAACCAGCAACACCGTTGTCCCGTCTGGCAGGGCGAGCCGTTGTTCCACCGGCAGCTCCGCCAGCCACCTGAATTGCCCCGCCTGGGTCAGCGCCCCGCGCGTCCACAAGCAGTTGTCCCGGATCGCCAGCGCGATTCGGGCGGACTCGATATCGGTCGCGATCAGATCCACGAACCCCGCCAGGGCTGCGTCGAGCTCATGGGGATGGGTGGTGGATTCGCGATCGGCGTTCCCGCGCACCGCCCGCAAACCCGGCAACTGGCGAATCCGGCGGACGGCCCCCGCCGGGTCGTAGCCGAGATCGGCGGCGTCGCCCAGGAACCAGTGCTCGTCAACCGCACCGGCCTGTGCGATATCGGCCAGCACCGCCTCCAGCGCGATCGAGTTCCCGTGCACATCGGCGAAGATCGCCACGCGCATCTCACTCATGCCTTTCCTGCCAGGCGCCGATCTGACCCGCGACTCGTCACGCCAATGCCTCCCGCAACACGAACGCCGCCGGCGGATCGATGGCGTCCAGTCGCTCCCGCACCGCGGCGGCATCGTAGGCGGCGAACTGGCGCTCCAGCCGGTAGCCATTGTCATCCGCCTCCAGCAACGTCCACATCGCCCGCTTCTCGGCCGTGAACGGCAGGCTGACGCTGCCGAGGTTCCAGGCCCGGACCCCGCCGGCCGTCCGGTCAAGCGGCATGTGGGTGTGCCCCACGATCACCAGGTCCGCGCCTGCGGCAGCCAGCATTCCGCCCAGTTCCTCATCGCTCTGCTCGTCCCGGATGCCGTCGCCATCGTCTGTCCCCGGCGCGGCGTGGACGAGCAGGACGCGCGTGCCGTCCGGCAGCGTCACGCGCTCCTCGACCGGCAAGGCCGCCAGCCAGTCGAGCTGGCCAGCCGCCATCAACGCGCCCCGCGTCCACGCGAAATTGCGCAACATCGCGAACCACCGCCGTGTCCGCGCCGGCTCACGCGCCGCCTGCGCCAGGAAGGCATCCTCCAGCCCATCCGGGTCGCGCGCGGTTTCCCGATCGGTATTGCCGCGCACGGCGGTGAGGTTGGGCAGGTCCCGGAGCCGCTGGATCGTGCCCACGGGGTCGAAGCCGAGCGCCGCCGCGTCGCCCACGAACCAGTGGGCGTCCACTCCGCCTACTCGTTCGACATCCGCCAGCACCGCATCGAGTGCGATCGCGTTGCCGTGCGTGTCCGAGAAAATGGCTATCCGCATGTCAAACCTCCGTCTTTCGCTGGTTGGGCCGGATTTCGGCCACAACCTCGACCCGGCGGTTCCGGGCCACCAGCCGCCGGATGATGAACGGCCCCACCAGCACCATCAGCAACAACCGCGCCATCTGCACCGAGGCGACCATCGTGACGTCCGCCCCGGTGTCGAGGGCGGCGATCGTCGCCGCATCGATCCCGCCGGGCGATGTCGCTAGCAGGGCCGTCAGCAGGTCGAGCCCGGTCGCCCGCGCCAGCGCCCAGCCGATGCCGGCGCAGATCAGGCTCAACGCCACGATGAAGCCCAGCACGAACGGCAGGAGCGTCCACAACCTCCGCATGATCGCCCGGTCGAAGCGCGATCCCACCCGTGCCCCCAGCAGCAGGTAGGCCCCGGCGAGCACGAACGGCGGCCAGGCCAGCGGCCC
>JBGTNF010000129.1:0-11082 GCA_041743205.1 Thermomicrobiales bacterium
GCTCACGCCCCGGCTCAAGGGGATCGACGACGAGCTGGCGATCTACATGATGCCGATGGGCGACTACCTCGACACCCGGCGCGGCCAGAACGTGATCGTCTCGTCGTGGACGCGGATCACCGACAACATCATCCCGGCCCGCGGCAAGATCACTGGCGGCTACATCAACTCCGCGCTGGCCAAGGACGAGGCCGAGGAAAAAGGCGCCGACGAGGCGATCATGCTCGACATCAACGGCAAGGTCGCCGAGGGCACCGGCTGCAACCTCTTCATCGTCCGCGACGGGGTGCTGACCACGGCCCCGATCACCGGCGATATCCTGGAAGGCATCACCCGCCGCTCGATCCTCCAGGTGGCCGCCGACCTCGGGATCCCGACCGAACAGCGCTCGATCGACCGTTCCGAGCTCTACCTCGCCGACGAGGCCTTCTTCTGCGGCACGGGCGTGCAGGTGGCCTGGATCGAAACGATCGACGGCCGCACGATTGGCACGGGCACGCAGCCGGCAATGGTCGAGCAAATCCGTGAGATTCTGTTCGATACCTTCCGCGGCAAGAGCGATCGCTACGCCGACTGGATCACGCCGCTCAAGCTCAAGCAGCCGGTGGCGGCCGATTAGCCCAGATACCGGATATCGGACTTCGGGAACTGGACGACGGCTCCCGGCGTCTACCACTGCGTGCCGCGTGCGTCCGATGACGTGCACGAGGCGTAAAGGAGACTGGTTCACCCGGCGCGCGGCGCGTATCATCGCCGTGTCGAACACCTGGCGGCCCTTGCGTCAGGTCGAGGACCAGTCGTTTCGGCACGGCAGACGCGGCGACCTGCGCATCCCGCCGCACGTGACTTCCGTTCTGCGCTCGTGAGAGAGGATTCGGATCGATGAGGAAACGGCTTTCGGGATTGCGCCTCGTGGTGCTCCTGGTGTTCATGATCGGCCTCTTCTCGCCCATCGTCGCGACCGGCGCGGCCGCCCAGGACCTGACCTGCGATCAGTTCAATTCCCAGCGGGCGGCCCAGGCCGTGCTCGATGCAGACCCCGAGCTGGAGGACTCGCTCGACCCGGACGGCGATGGCATCGCCTGCAACGAGGACGAACCGGTCGACGACCCGACCGAAGAGTCCACTGAAGAGCCAACCGACGACCCGACCGAAGAACCATCGGATGACCCCACCGAAGAATCGACGGATGACCCGACCGAGGAAGCGACCGACGAGCCGTCCGGTGACGATGCCGCTTACCTGGAAGACATCCAGGCCGAGGTCGACACGGTCATCGAGTCGTTCGAACGGCAACTCGAAATCAACACGACGATCGGCGACGCCTCCAGTTCCGAACAACTGGAGCTGGTTGACGAGCTGGAGGAACTGGCTGCCACCTGGTCCGAGTACCCGGATGTCGCCGCCGAATTCGAAGCCCCGGCCGGGCTCGAGGATGTCGAAGACGCCTATCTCGATTTTACCGATCTCGTGGGCGAGACGGGCGATACCTGGCTCATCTGGTGGGGCATTCCCCAGGGCGATCCGGACGAGGACGCGGCGCTTGATGATTTCGTCGCAGCCATTGAAGGCGCCTACGCCGCAGCCGACGATGTGACCGCCGCGATCGAGGACGCCGGCGGCTCAACCATCCCGTCCAACGATCCGACGGAAGAGTCGACCGAGGAACCCACCGACGACCCCACCGAGGAATCGACCGAAGAGCCGACGGACGACTCGACCGAAGAACCCTCGGCCGATGGCGATGCCTACGTTGCAGACGTGCAGGCCGAACTCGATGCGCTGACCGAAGAGGTCGACGCCTTCAACGCGATCTTTGACCTCGGCGCCGACGTCACGCGGGATGACGCCGACGAGGCCAACGACATCGCCGCCGGTTGGGTGGGGTATCCCGACGTCGCCTTCGAGCTGGTGGCGCCGGAAGGGTACGAAGACATCGAAGACGCCTACCTCGACTTGGCCGATACGGTTGGCGAGACCGGCGAACTCTGGGAAGCCTACTGGGCCATTGACCCAGACCTCAACGATGAGGAAGAGATCGCGCTCGACGAATTCGAGACGGCGTTTGCCGATGTCGAGGACCAGATCGTCACGGTCCAGGACCTGCTCGACGACGCCGGCGCCTCGACCGATCCGGGCAACGACGACCCAACCGAAGAGCCCACGGACGACCCGACCGAAGAGGCGACCGAGGAACCGTCTGGCGACTCGGACGACTACCTGACCACGGTCAGCGACACCGCCGCCGACTGGCAGGACAGCATCGACCGCTTCGCCGAAATCCTGGCCCAGGGCGAGGACATCACCGACGCCGAATCGACCGAGCTGGGCGAAATCGTCACAGCCTGGATCTCGGCGCCGTCAATCGTTGCCGAACTCGAAGCGCCGGCCGGCCTTGACGATGTGCAGGCGGCCTACGAGGATTACGCCGACGAACTCTCCAACGCGGGCCTCGCCTTCACGGAATGGGCCACGGCGGACGTTGGCTCGCCGGAAGAGGACGCCGCGCTGGACGACTTCACGGCCGCCCTTGAAGAAGCCCAGACCCTGTACGCCGACCTCGAAGACCTGTTGGCTGACGAGGGGGCGTAATCGCCGCCGACAACGTTACCATCACCAAAGCGCCGCGTTCCCAACCGGGAGCGCGGCGTTTTCCCGTGGGCGTGTAGCCAAGTGTGGCGAACCACAGGGCGGACACCCTGAAACGCGGTTGCCTGGATCCGGTCTGCGGCCGTATCCAGCGGGGCCGGTCCGCCCCCAAGAATTGCGTGATGCACCCTCCCCTACAAACCTCTCCACCTCGCGCCTGCCTCGGCGGTGGCGGGAGCCGTTACCCGCGTTCGAGGTAGCGGTGGCGTTCCCAGTCGGTGACAGCGCCGTCGTAGGTCGCTTGCTCGAGCCGGGCGGCGGTCAGGTAGTGGGCATGGACCTCGTCCCCGAAGGCGGCAACCGCGATCTCGCTCTCGGCCCAGCAGTCGATCGCCTCGTAGAGCGAGCGGGGGATTCGGGGCACGCCTTTTGCCTCGTACCCATTGCCCTGGAATTCGGTCGGCGGTTCGATTTCGTGTTCGATACCGTGGAGCCCGGCGGCGAGGGTGGCGGCGAAGGCGAGGTAGGGATTGCTGTCGCCGCCCGGCAGGCGGTTCTCGATCCGCAATGCGGCGCCGGAGCCGACGACGCGGATCCCGCAGGTGCGGTTGTCGCGCCCCCAGACGATGTTGACCGGCGCCCACGAGGCGGTCGCGAACCGTTTGTAGGAATTGACGGTGGACGCGATGAAGAGCGAGAGCTCGCGAGCGGAGGCGATCAGGCCCCCAATGAAATGACGCATCGTCGCCGACATCTCGCGGGAGCCGGGTTCGGCCGGGAAGCGGTTTTCGGCCCCGCCGGCGTCCCAGAGGCTGACATGGATGTGCCCGCTGGAGCCCGTCCAGGCGTGGTGCGGTTTGGCCATGAACGTGACGGCCACGCCCTGCTGGAACGCGATCTCCTTGGCCCCGTGCTTGAAGAGCGCGGCGCGGTCGGCTGATTCGAGCGCGGCGTCGTAATGGATGTTGACCTCGTGCTGGCCGGGGGCCGCCTCGCCTTTCGAGAACTCGATCGGGATGCCGGCTTCGGTCATCTCGTTGCGCAGGCGGCGGTGGAGCGGTTCGCCTTTGCTTGCCTGGAGCAGCTGGTAGTCCTCGTTGAAGGCGCCGGACGGGGTGAGGTTGGCGTAGCCTTTAGCGTGGGCTTCCTCGTACGACTCCTTCAGGACGTAGAACTCGAGCTCGGTCGCCATCTGCGGCGAGAATCCGTGGGCGGCGAGGCGTTCGACCTGACGCTGGAGGATTTGGCGCGGCGCGAACGGCACCCGCTGATCGCTGGCGGCCCTTGCGGCCCTTGCGTCCCTGGCGTCATCTTGGGCGTCGCAGAGGACGAGCGCGGTCCGTTCCAGCCAGGGGATAACGCGCAGCGTGGACCAGTCAGGGATCGCGAGGTAGTCGCCGTAGCCGCTCTCCCAATTCATCTCCCGGAACCCCTCGGGCGTGGTGAGCTCCATGTCGGTGCCGAGCAGGTAGGTGCAGAAGTGGGTTCCGTGGTCGAGACAGTGGGCGATGAAGTGGCTGCCGGTGACGCGCTTGCCGACGAGGCGGCCCTGCATGTCGGGGACGGCGGTAATCACGGTGTCGATCGCGCCCGATTCGATCGCGGTCTGGAGATCGCCAACGCTGATCCTGCCGCCCTGCATGGTCGCTCCCCTCGTCCGAGGCTGGTTATCGCTGCCTGATTGTGGGCGGCTGGCGAACGACGTGTCAACGCGGCTCCGCGAAGCCGTCGAGCAGCGCCTCAACATCGGCGGAGGTGGTGACGCTTTCCTCGAACCAGAACGACCAGAGCGGTTCGAGGTCCTCGCCGCTGGCTCGTTCGAAGGCGCGGCGCAGGTCGGCGGGCGACGAGACGCCGAACCGGTAGTCTGCGGCGTAGGTCGCCAGCCCGGCAAAGAAGAATTGATCGCCGATTTCCTGGCGGATCGCCTCGAAGCCGAGCGCTGACTTGCCATAAACGAGCCGGGCGCGGGACACGATGTCGGTCGAGGGCCGGACCGGGGCGTCGGCCACGCCGTCGATGCCGGTCGCCAGCAGGTCCTGGTAACCGGAGGCGATCCAGTCGCGCAGGAACGTCTCCGCGACCGCCGGGCCGTCCGCCTCCCGGATCACGAGCACGGTCAGCAGGTTGGTCAGCCCCTCGCTCATGAAGCCGTGGTCGTTGTTGTTGGAGCCGATGATGCCGACGATCCACTGGTGCCCGAGCTCGTGGGTGAGCACGAAACGGAGCAGGGTGGCTTCGTCGGCGGACACCTGCCCGTCACTAGCAATCGTGTCGAGGTCGAGCCAGACGAGCCCGTGCCAGGAGACGCCGCTGGTGCCCGCCAGGGGGAACGGCACGATGTCGAGCTCCGGTTCGTGGTAGTCGCCGAGCCACGACTGGTAGGTCGGCAGCGCCTCACGTGCAAGGTCGAGGATCATCTCGCCCAGACCAGGCATGGCAAGATCCGGCGGCATGGTGACGCGGACGGCGATGCCGGCGACATCGGCGGTGAGCGTGACCAGCTCGTTGTTGGCCCCATCCGGCAGGAGCGCGAGGGTGAGATCGCGGCCCAGACCGGCTTCGATGACAGTCGTCGCCAGGCCGGTCGTCTCGTCGACGACCGCCCTGCGCGTGACGCCAGTTCCCAGCACGCGATAACCGGCCGGCCCGGTCAAGGTGAGTCGGTAGGTGGCGCTTTCGGCGAAGGTCGGGTTGCCGAACGGGGTCGGGGGATCGAGGTAAACGTCGTCCGGGGTGTCCCGGCCGGCGAGGATCGGATACCAGTCGGCAAGCTGCCAGCCGCGTTCGGCGTCGCCGTCGATCACGCTGAAGCTGCCGTCCGGCATGTCCGGGACCGTGGTGACGAAGGCCAGCGTGACGGTGACTCCGGCGCCGGGATCGACCGTGTTGCCAAGGTCAACTTCGAGCACGGTCGGATCGGCGGCGGTCTCCGCCAGGACGGGCTCGCCGTCGACGGTGGCTGACGAGACGACCGTGCCGCCCTCTTCGTAATACGAGCCGTTGGTGAAGAGCCGGAAGTGGAGCGTCTCCTGGGACTGGCCCGTGCCGTTGCGCCAGTCCACGACCACTTCACCGGCCAGGGTCCGGGCCTCGGGATCGAAGATCACGTCGAGCTCGTAGTGGCTGAACGTGGCCGGTTCAGCCTCCTGCCGGGCCAACGCCGGGGCGGGCGCAAGGATCGTCGCTACCAACAGGATCAACACCAGCGACCGCCAGACCCGGGGCGTCACGCGAAAGCCAGGCACACCGCGCTCCTTCAATGACGCTCGACGGGGGCCAGGACCGAAGCCACCGCTTTGACCCAACGACAGCTTTTGTGGGACTATAGGGCCATAATCCGATGCGCTCGCATGTCGATCGAAGAACCAGCCAGGGCACACGCCCCGGTTCGACGAACCGTCATCTTCGCAAGAGTATGGACCAGCCGTGAAGTTTTGGGCGCCTGGCCCAGGATTGGCGCCGGATTCACCAAATCAATCGTTCCGTGGGCCGGATTCGGTCCATGCCGCAAAAGATGGAGCCGTCATTGCCGACGGTCCAGGGGGTCAGGGAATGCGCAGCTCCGAACGCACGAAGGCAACGATCTCGATCTTTGCCGCAATCATGATGGTGCTCACCGCTTTCGGTGGCATCGTGAGCCAGGCGGGGGCGCAGGACGCGGCCGTGCTCCGGCTGGGCACCAACGCGGCGGATGTCCAGTCGCTCGATCCCCACATTGCGTCGGCCACCGGCGACCGCACGATCGTGGACATGGTCTTCAACGGCCTGGTTCGCTTCACGCCGGGCGATTCATCCTCGTTCGAGGCCGACCTCGCGACCGAGATGCCGGTGGCGACCGAGAACGCCGACGGCACCCAGACGTGGGCCTTCACCTTGCGCGATGACGCCCAATGCCACGCCACGGCGAGCTCCGAGGCGTACGCGATGACCTCGGCCGACGTGCTCTTCTCGTACCAGAAAGTCTCCAACGCCGACACCTCGGGCTACGCCGGGAACTACGCCGGGTGGACCTTCGAGGCGCCGGACGCGACGACCTTCAACATCACGCTCGAAACGCCGCTGTCGGAAGCGCTCTTCCTGCCGCAGGTCGCCAACTACTCTGGTGGTTACGTCATGTGCCAGCAGTCGTACGAGGCGCTGGGCGCTGACGCCTTCGCCACGGCGCCGGCCGGCACCGGCCCGTTCGTGTTCGAGAGCTACACGACCCAGAACAACGTGACCCTCACCGCCAACGCCGACTATTTCCGCGGCGCGCCGCAGCTCGGCGGCGTCGAAGTGCGGTTCGTGGCCGATGGCACCAGCCGCGAGCTGGCGCTGCAATCGGGCGACCTCGACGTGATTGCCGGGTTCCCGGAGGCTAACTGGGTCGACCGCATGAACGAAATCGACGGCATCCAGGCCGATGTCTTCGGCGTTGGCGAGGTTGTTTTCCTCAACCTCGATGTCGAACACGAAATCCTGCAGGATCCGCTCGTGCGCGAGGCGATCCTGCTCGCCATCAACCGCGAGAACACGGTCGCCCTTTCCGGCTCGCCGGTGTCGGAGCCGGTCTACTCGGTGGTCCCGGCCGAATTCATGCCGGGCGGTTTGACGGAAGAAGCCGCCACCGAAGCGGGCGTGAACTACGAGACGAACCTCGAGCGCGCCCAGGAACTGCTGACCGAAGCCGGCTACCCGGACGGCTTCGAGCTCGACCTCGTGACCTCGGAGCAGGACGCCTATCTCAACGCCTACACCGTGTTGCAGGAAGAACTCCGCCAGATCAACATTACGGTCAACCTCGAACCGGTCCAGCACCAGGCGATGCACGACCTGATCCGCGAAGCCCCGAACCCGATCACGATCTACGTCGCCTTCCGCCCGACTGCCGACGTGTACCTGACCCAGTTCTTCACGTCCGGCGGGGACGTGCCCAACGTCACCAACTTCTCGCACTTCAACCTCGACGATCTGATCGTCGAGGCCCGGACGACGACCGACCCCGAGGCCCAGGCGGCGCTCTGGGAGCAGGCGAACACGGAAATCATCCAGAATTTCGCCGGCTACGGCCTGATGTACACCAACCAGGTCTACGCCAAGTCGGAATCGGTCGATTACGGCCACGAGCTGGTTTCCGTGGTCCAGCTCTACCCCGGCATCGACGAGACGACGTCGATCACGTCGGACTGAATCGGCAACCAGCCCGGTCGATGGTCGGGCTGGACACAACTTACGGGCGCCGTCACCTCGACGGCGCCCGTTGACGGTTTGTGGGCGGGAATGCGTCGTCATTGTTGTGGTCTTGGCCGTCTTGTAGGGGAGGGCTAGCGGGCACAAGGCTTGGGCAACAGAAATCCAGCCTGCCCGCGTATGCCCTCCCGTGGCGTCGGGACGCACGGGCGCCCTGTCGCAGCAGGCCCGGCGTTGGATTCGTGGCCATGCGGGAGGGCCTGCGACCTGTCCCCATATTGTCATTCCGAGCTTGCGAGGAATCCCTGCGCGAAGCGCTTCCGCCGAAGGCGGAACGATGGCAGCGCGGCACTGACGTCCGCTGGCGCGGACCGGCTATCGTTCGGCTTTGCCTCACTGCGCCGGGGGATTCTTCGCTGGCGCTCAGAATGACGGCGGGATAGGTGTCGCGACAACGGAGCCCAAATCTTCCCCGGCGCAACGGGAGGGCATAGGCGGGCAGGAAAGGGGTAGCCAAGGTGTCGATCGCGGCCCGCTAACCCTCCCCTACAACGCCAAAATGACGCGCCACATTGCGACGACGGACATCGTCGGCAACTCCACACAAGGCGACCCCCATGTTCAGGCACATCCTGCGGCGCTTGCTGCTCGCCATCCCAACCCTGATCGTGGTGATCACGATCATCTTCGTGATCGTGCGCGTGATCCCCGGCGATCCGGCCCGGGCCCGGCTCGGCGACCAGGCGTCGGAAGAGGCGGTGGAGCAGCTCCAGGAAGAACTGGGGCTCAACCAGTCGATCTGGGAGCAATACATCGATTACATGATCGGGCTGGCGCAGGGCGATCTGGGCACGTCGCTGGTCAACCGGGCCCCGGCCTGGGACCAGATCCAGACCGTGCTGCCGCACACGATCGAGCTCACGATCGTCTCGATCATCCTCGCCCTGCTGCTCGGCATCCCGACCGGCGTGATCACCGCGCTCAAGCGCAACACCTGGATCGACTACACCGGGCGCATCCTTTCGCTGGCGGGGCTCTCCGCGCCGGCCTTCTACATCGGCATCCTGCTGATCTACGTCTTCGCCGCGCGGCTGGGCTGGCTGCCGGCGATCGGGGCCGGCGATTTCTCCGACCCGGTCGACAACCTGCGCTCGCTGGTGTTGCCCGCGATCACCCTGGGTCTGGTCGAAACGGCCTACGTGGCGCGGATGTCGCGCTCGGTGATGCTCAACGTGCTCTCCGACGACTACGTGCGCACCGCCCGGGCGAAGGGGCTGACCGAGCGCACTGTCCTCCTGAAGCACGCCTTGCGGGCGGGGCTGGTGCCGATCGTCTCGCTGGTGGGGTTGTTCACGATCGGCTTGATCGGAAGCTCGGTGCTGACCGAGGAGGTCTTCGCGCGGCCCGGACTCGGCAGCCTGATGGTGGGGGCCACCGGGCAGCGTGACTACACCTTGCTGCAGGCGATCATGGTCGTCTACGCCCTGATCATCGTCTTCATCAATATCATCGTCGACCTCATCTACACGATGGTCGATCCCCGCGTGAGGAACGCCTGATGGCCGAAACACCCGCTGCCCTCGCTGGCGGCCTGACCGCGCCGGCCAACCCGCGCTCGCCGATCAAGCTGGTGTCGCAGCGCCAGCGCGCCTGGCGCACCTTCAGCCGCAACCGGTCGGCACTGGTCGGGCTCGTGCTGATCGTGCTCATCGTCCTGGTCGCGATCTTCGCGCCCCTCCTCGCGCCGTTCGACCCAGTCGAGCAGAGCACGATCAACCGCCTCCAGGAGCCGTCGTCCACGCACCCGCTCGGCCGCGACGATTTCGGGCGGGACGTGCTCTCGCGGATCCTCTACGGGACCAGGGTGGCCCTGACGGTGGGCGTGCTCTCGGTGCTGCTTGGCGGGGCGCTGGGGACCACGATCGGGATCGTCGCCGGGTACTTCGGCGGCAAGATCGAATCGGTGCTGATGCGGCTGGTGGACGTGCTGCTCTCGTTCCCGGACCTGATCACCGGCCTGCTGGTGATGGCGGTGCTCGGCTCCGGCCAGGTCAAGCTGATCATCGCGATCGGCCTGACGGTCGCGCCCCGCTTCGCGCGGATCGCCTACGGACCGACCCTGGCGCTGAAGGAGAAGGAATTCGTGGAGGCGGCGCGGGCGCTGGGCCAGCGGAGCCGGGTGATCCTCTCCCGGCACATCCTCCCCAACATCGGCGGCGAATTGCTGGTGCTCGGCAGCCTGTGGACGGCCTCGGCGATCCGGCTCGAAGCGAGCCTGAGCTTCATCGGGCTGGGGGTGCCGCCGCCGACCCCGACCTGGGGCCAGATGATCCGCGACGGCACCCGCTACCTGGCCGAGTTCCCGCTGCTCAGCCTGGCGCCGGGCGCGGCGCTGCTGATCACGGTCTTCGCCTTCAACCTCGTCGGCGACGGCCTCCGAGACGTGCTGGACCCACGCTCCTCGAAATGACGGACCTGTGGCGGGCCGGCAATCCCCGACCGGAAATGTCACCCGGTTTCCGCAGGGGCGGACCTCCATCGACCATGAACGAGATCTGGCCCGGCCGGGTCCTGGTCGATGGTGTGTCCGCCCGGATGGTGGCGAATCCAAACCTCCCGTTTGCGGTACACCGGGCGAGCACCCCGCATGCCGTCGCGTAGTTCCGGTATGCCAACATGCGGGCGGACACAGCATCGACAAGTACCGGGCGGCGAAGATGAAGTATGCGGTCGATGCAGGTCTGCCCCTACGAATATGTGTTTGGATACCCGCAATTTGGAGGTCATTCGTGGCGAGTTCGGTCATCATCATTGGCGGCGGGATCAGCGGCACGGCGGCGGCGTACGAGCTGGCGCGACACGGCGTGTCGGTCACGTTGCTGGAACGCGGCGAGCTGGCCAGCATGGCCTCGGGCTGGACCCTGGCGGGAGTCAGGCAGTCAGGCCGGCACCCGGCCGAGCTGCCGCTGGCCCAGGCCGCGGTCCAGCGCTGGGAACGGCTCACCGAGGAACTCGGGACCGACGTCGAGTACCGGCAGGGCGGCAACCTGCGGCTCGTGCTCGAACCGGAGGATGAAGCCACGATCCGGCAGGTGGTGGCCGACGGCAACGCCGCCGGGATCCCGATGACCTATCTCGCCAGCGTCGCCGAAGTCCACGAAATCGCGCCGGCCCTGACCCACGACCTGGTCGGCGCGTCGTTTTGCGCCACGGATGGTCACGCCAACCCGCAACGCGCGGTGGAGGCGTTCGCGGCGGCGGCTCGGCGAGCCGGAGCCGACATTCGCACGGGTGTCGAGGTCGTTGGCATCGAGACGGATG
>JBGTNF010000130.1:0-4019 GCA_041743205.1 Thermomicrobiales bacterium
GCCCTGCTCCTGACCACGACTGGCGACCTCGTCCTCGCCTGCCCCGAGGAACCGGACCCGGTTGTCCTCGCCAGCGGCATCGAGCAGGCTGGTCCCGGCGGCTGGCCGGGCGTCGTGCACACCGCCAGCGGGGACGCGAGCGCCGGTGATTTCCAGGTGGCCTACGTCAACATCGTGAGCGGCGAGCAGATCGAAATCGGCCCGTACGGAGCCGGCCACACATTCGGCATGGAGGACCTCATCGACAGCCCCTGGCTCGTCGCGCCCTCGGCCGCCGATCCCGACCAATGGCAGGTGACCGACCTCCGCACGATGGAATCGCGGCTGCTGTCCGACCTGGTGGGCGCGCCCTGGCCGGACGAAACCAACGTGCTTGTCTCCGAAAGCGAAACGGGCGGGACGATCGCCCTTGCCGCTTACACGCCGTTCGCATCTGACATCGACCAGGATCCCGGCGGCGCGATCGTTCAGGACGGCGTCCTAGCCGGTGATGTCCTGGTGATCGATGGCACGCTGGACGACACCCGCTGGATTACGCTGCCCGACAACCTGCCATACCGTGAGATGGTGCTGTCGCCGGACGGCTCGCACCTGGCCCTCCGCGGTAACAACGGCGAATTGTTGGCGCCCGGCGCTGACACCATGTACTCGGTGGTCAGGACCACCGACGGCCGCGAGATTGGCCGATCCGAGCCAATGCCCCTCCAGGACCCAAACCTCAGCATGAGTTGGGCGCAAGAAAGTAAAGCGCTCGCCTTCATTCAGGGCTCCGCGCTGATGCTGATCGCGACGGATGGCGATGGCATCCCGGAATCGCTGCTGGAGGTGGATGACGGCCTTGCGACTATCCGCACGACCTACGATCCCGACGTGTTGACGGTCCGGCGCGACCAGGCCGAAGAGGTGGCCACGGAAACACCGGATCTCGTGCAGCCGCGAATCTACTCGGTGAATACTGTTACCGGTGCCGTGATGGAATTCGACGGCGTAGCCGTGCGAGACACGTTTGGTTGGGCGCAGCCGCCCTCCCGCTTCCTGGTGATAAGCGACGGCTTTGTGGTGACGGGTGAGCCCATCACCTACCGCGTGATCGACCCCGTGACCGGCGAGGAGTACGGGACGCTGGAGGACGTCACGGTTGCGACGCAGGGGAATTACCCTGGGCCGGGTCGCTTCTCGCTTGCCCAATCGAGCGATGGGAGCAAAGAAGTCATCTCCTTCAGCGCCAACCAGCTCTACCTGACGCAGTGGGTGGGCGGCGAGATGGAGATCCGGCAGATCGCTTCGCCGCCGGGCCTGGCCGAAGCGTACAACGGCACAGTGGATCTCTTCCTCGCCCCGGATGGCTCGATGCTTACGCTGACGCTCGACGGTGACGAGTCGCGCACGCGCTGGCTGCTGCCGCTCGACAGCGAACCGGACGAATGGGTCGAGGTGCCGAGCACCGTTGTGGGCGAGGGCCCCGACGCGATCTACTTCGTTCCCGGCACGGGCGATTGATGCGGAGTTTGGCCGATCACCGGTAGTTCCGGGACCGTGAAAGATCCAGGCGGACAACAGATTCGACAGGGCCTGGGTCGGCCAGATGAGATTCGCGGTCGAATCAGGTCCGCCCCTACGAAAAACGAACGGTTGATGTGGGCGGACGTCAATCTCTGCACACCTGCCAGACAGCTCGGTGCTATCCTCCGGGGATCGTCGCCAACCGAACCCCGCCCGGAGCCCACCTCATGCTGACCGTCCTGCTCACCACCTTCGATTGCGACGACGCCGTCGCCCTCTCCCGCTTCTGGGCGAGCGCCCTCGGCTACGAGGTTACGTACGAGCGTGACGATTGGGTGATGCTCGGCGACCCCGAGCGCCAGGGCGTCGGCCTCGGGTTCCAGCCAGTGCCGGAGGAGAAAACGGTCAAGAACCGGGTCCACCTCGACATTCTCGTCCGCGACGAGCCGATAGAAGCGGCCCGCGAACGGCTGGAAGGGCTCGGGGCCAGCACCCAGCGGTTCGTCGCCAACGGCGAGGCCGGCCAGCACTACTTCATGCAGGACATCGAAGGCAACGAGTTCTGCCTCGTCCCCGGCCCTGGCAGCGAAAATTCGTAACGTTACCGGCCTTGTGCCGGCCCGGGGTTCGCCACGCGCAGTGTCGCTGGCGTCGCTGGCGTCACTGGCGGATACAAGGTGGCCTCGCTGGATACGCCACCGTGCATGGTGTCATGGGGTGCGCAGCCGTTCATGACACAAGGTCGAAATGACCCGCTCCGCTGCCCTTGCGGCCCTCGTGGCCCACAGGGGCAGCTGGGGACGGCAGTCCACGAAAACCTTCCTGGCAGGTCAGGTTTTCATCGCCCCGGCCGTGATGCCTTCAATGAACCGCCGCTGCAGGAGCAGGTAGAGGATGATCATCGGGATCATCGAGATCGTGACCCCGGCCGCGATCATCCCCCGGTCGGCCGTGAACCGCCCGAAGAAGAACATCGTGCCCAGCGCCACCGGCCGCAACTCGTCGCGCTGCACGAAGATCAGCGGCATCAGGAACTGGTTCCAGGTGTTGATGAACTGGAACACCACCAGCGTCGAGAGCCCGGGGATCGAGAGCGGCAGCATGATCTGCCGGAACACGTCCCACTCGTTGGCCCCGTCCAGCCGGGCGGCGTCGGCGATGTCGTTCGGCAACCCCCGGAAGAACCCGCGCATCAGGAAGATCCCGAACGGCAGGCGCAGGGCGATCCCGGGCACGATGAACGCCCAGTACGTCTCCAGCAGCCCGATGTCCCGCAACAGGTAGTAGATCGGGATCATCACCGACTGGAACGGCACCATCAGGCCGAGCAGGAAGAGCGTCAGCACCACCCCCCGCCCCGGCAGCGGCAGGAGCGCCAGCGCGTAGCCGGCCATGCACGACAGGAAGACGACCCCGGTCACGATCGCCGCGCAGTAGATGAGCGTGTTCCCGATGTAGCGGTCGAACCCGCCGATCGTCCAGGCCTGGCGCAGGTTCTCCCACAGGAACTCGTCGGGCAACGCGAACGGATCGCGCGAAATCTCGATCGAGCTCTTCAGCGCCGACGACCAGATCCAGACCACCGGCACGACGAAGACCAGTAGGAACCCGATCAGGACGAGGTAGCGACCCGCGTCCCAGCCCAGTCCCACCAGCCGCTGTCGCGCACGGTTCCCCCCCGCCAGGGTCGGTTCGGGCGCTGCCACGGCCTAATCCTCCCCCCGCTCGCGGAAGCGGATGAAGACGACCGAGGCGACCAGCGTGATCGCCGTCATCACCAGGGTCAGGGCCGAGGCGTAGCCCACGTTGTTCTGGGTGAAGGCCTCGGTGTAGGCGTAGGTCGCGATCACGTCGGTCGCGTTGGCCGGTCCGCCGCCGGTCATCACGAAGATGATGTCGAAGGCGCTGAAGCCGCCGATCAGGAGCAGCGCCGCGACGACGGTGACGACGTTCGCCATCTGCGGCAGGGTGATGTCCCAAAACCGGCGCCAGGCGTTCGCCCCGTCCAGCGTGGCGGCTTCGATCAGGTCGCGGTTCACGTTTTGCAGGCCAGCCAGGAAGACGACGAAGACGAAGCCGACCTCCGCCCACATCGAGGCCACCAGCACCGCGTAGAGCGCCCACTGCGGGTCGCCGAGCCAGCCCCGGCTCCAGCCCTCCAGCCCGATCCGGTCCAGCCCCACGTTGAGGACGCCGAACAGCGGGTTGTAGATCCAGCTCCAGACGAGCCCGATCACCACTGGCGAAAGCACCTGCGGCAGGAAGTAGGCGGTGCGGAAAAGGGTGAATCCCTTTGGCCGGCTGGAAAGCAGCACGGCCAGCAGGAAACCCACCGCCAGCGGCCCGATCGTGCCGATCGCGACCCAGATCAGGTTATGCCGGAGCGCGTCCCACACCAGGCTGTCCGACCAGAGCGTGCGGTAGTTCGCCAGCCCCACGAAGTTCTTGACCGGCTCCGCCCCGTTCCAGTCGGTCAGGCTGAGGTAGATCGCCTGGAAGAAGGGGTAGATCATGAA
>JBGTNF010000131.1:0-4850 GCA_041743205.1 Thermomicrobiales bacterium
ACTCCGCGGTCCCGACGCTCCGGGTCGATACGGGATCGACCCCTACGGCATGGAATGACGGCTCAAGGGTGCGCGTGCAATGAACATCGCGTTCAACCCGACGGCGATCCGCAAGAACGTCCGGCTCTACGCCAGGCTGCAATTGATCCAGTTGCGGACGGCGGTCGAATACCGCGCCGATTTCTGGATCGGCATTCTGGGCGCAACCCTGATGCACGGCGCGGGTCTCGTCTTCGCCGTCGCCCTGTTCGGCCAGATCGACGAGCTGGGCGGCTGGTCGGCCTGGGAAGTCGCCGTGCTCTATGGCCTGACATTGATTCCCGCCGGCCTGCGGGAGCTCTTCTGCGACGGACCCTGGCTGCTGCGATCGCTCGTCAACACGGGCGAGTTCGACCGCCTGCTCGTTCGCCCCGTATCCCCGGCAATGCAGGTGGCGACGCGGCTGGCGAGTATCCACGGCGTCGGCCAACTGTCGCTGGGCGCCACGCTCGTGCTGCTCGGCGCGGCCCGCTCTGGCCTGGATTGGACGCCGTGGAAGGTGGTCTTCCTCCTCGTCTCGATCCTGTCGAGCCTGGGGTTGCTGATCGCCATCGGTTTCCTGGTCAACCTGATCGGCTTATGGGAGCCGTCGGCCCAGAGTGCGATTCCCACTGCCTACGCCATGCTGATCGACTTCGCCAAGTTCCCGATCGACATTTACAGCAACGTGATCAAGGTGCTGATCACGGTCGTCGCGCCCTACGCCTTCATCAGCTATTTCCCGGCGTTGGTGCTGTTCGATCGCGACACGTCGTGGCGCTGGCTGGGTTTCGCCTCGCCGCTGGTGGCGCTGCTGATGGCGGCGCTGACGGCGTGGGTCTGGCGCAAGGCGCTGAATCGCTACCAGGGAGTGGGACATTGACCGCTGTGACCACGGACGCCACGCCGATCATCGAAGCACGGGGCCTGACCAAGCACTTCCGCCGCCCGGTCAAGGAACCCGGCCTGAAGGGCGCCGTGCGGCATCTCTTCCGCCCCACCTGGAAGGACGTCGTGGCGGTCGAGGGCATCGACCTCGCGATCCATTCCGGCGAGAGCGTCGCTTACGTCGGCCCGAACGGCGCCGGCAAGTCGACCACGGTCAAGCTGCTGACCGGGATCCTGGTCCCGACTTCGGGTCAGGTGACGGTCAACGGGTTGACCCCGTTCGAGAACCGGGTCGAAAACGCCCGGCGGATCGGCGTCGTCTTCGGGCAGCGGACGCAACTCTGGTGGGATATTCCCGTCGGCGAATCGTTCCGGCTTCTCGGCGACATCTACGAGTTGCCCGATGAGGCCTACCGCGCCTCGTTCGGGGAGCTGGTCGAGGTGCTCGACCTCGAACCGCTGCTGCGGACTCCCGCCCGCCAACTCTCGCTCGGCCAGCGGATGCGCTGCGACCTGGCGGCCTCGCTGCTGCACCGGCCGCCGATCCTCTACCTCGACGAACCAACGATTGGGCTCGACGTCTCGGTCAAGGCCCGGTTCCGCGAGTTCATCCGCCACATGCATCGCGAACGCGGCCTGACCGTGATGCTGACTTCGCACGACCTCGGCGACATCGAAGAGCTCTGCGACCGGATGGTGATGATCGACGGGGGCCGGATCGTCTACGATGGCGCGCTCGCCGAGGTCACAAGCCGGTTCGGCTGGGAGCGTGCGATTCACCTGACCTTGACCGAGCCCGACGAGACGGCGGTGACATCGGCCAACGCTGCCCTGGCCCAGCGGCCTGGCGCGGTCGCCAGCCAGCCGGACCCCACGACCGTGACGGTGACGTTCGACAGCCGCGAAACGACCGCCGGCGAGTTGATTCGGGACCTGGCGACGGCGCTCGCCGTGAGCGATATCCGGATCGAGGAACCCTCGGCGGAGTCGATCATCCGCCGCCTCTACGAGGGCGACCTGCAGTTCGACGGACCGGCCTGATCAGCGGGCGAGGGCGTACGTCTCCGCCTCGACGCGCTGGAGGTAGCGGGCGATCTCGCCCGGTCCCGACTTCGGCGCCACCTTTTCGACATCCGGGTTGTAGTTGGTGTTGGTGTTGACGTCGTACGTGAGAACCCGCCCGTCGGCCGCTTCGATGAACTCGAAGCCGGCGATTTCGAGCCGGTGCTTCCGGGCGAAGCCGAGGAACTGGTCGATGAGCGGGCTGCGATAGCCCTCGCGCAGGGCAAAGAGGCTTTCGGCCGCTTTCGGGCGCCCCTGCTCATCCAGCTCGCAGGCGTCCGCCGGGCAGAGCTGGAAACCGCCGCGCGCGGTGTCGGCGGTGATGCCGTAGACGTACTCGTAACCGACTGTTTCGGCGCGGGTGATGAAGGGCGCCGTCGCTTCGATGTACTCCTGCAATAGGGTGATGCCGTCGACCGGTTGTTCGAATTCGTCGGACGCCACATAGGTCTCGAACGACCCAAGGTCGTCGAAGCGGCGGACGCCAAGACCCTTGCCGCCCTGGTTGTGCTTGGTGATGAACGGCGTCGGCATCGCGGCCGCGCGGACGACCAGGTCGTCCTTACCGATGACGGCGATGGTGCGTGGCACGTCGATCCCGAACGCCTTCAGCGCGGTCAACTGCCGGACCTTGCTCACCTCCATCTCGACCACGGAACGTCCGTTGACCACCCGCCGGCCGTGCGCCTCCAGCCATTCGAGCAGGGCGCGGGTGTAGTCCTTGGCCCAGGGGTGCTCACGGGTGTGGGAGGACGCGCTAAGCCGGTTCCAGAAGATGCCCTCGGGCGGGGCGGCGTCGAGGTCGATCGCGCCGGTGGTCAGATGCCATTCCTCATAGTCGAGTCCGGCGGCGTCGAAGGCGGCGGCGAACGGCGGGAACCAGTCGGGGTTTTCGTGGAGCGCATAGACGGTCATGCAACATTCCTCTGGTCGGCGACGATGGTCGTGCTACCGAAAGGATACCCGCTTCCTTGGGGATACTGGAGGTCGAGGGCCAACCACGTCATGTCAGCAATATTGTCATTCCGAGTAGTCTGGCCGCCGAATCGTGACCACTCCCCAACCGTCATCCCGAGCTGCCCCTGCGGGCTGCGAGGGACCCCCCGGCGCAGCGAAGCGATAGCCGGTACCGAGGGTCCGCCACGCATGTACCGGCTTCGCCGTATCCAGCGGGGCCGAGTTTCCTCGTGCCTCGGAATGACGGTTGGCGAGGCGTCGGAAGCCCATCCTCCGGCAACCCTTAGCTGCGGATGTCGCCCATGGCGCCAGGGTGGATCTCCAGCATGTGCCAGCCGCGGTCCGGGATGCCGGCGAGGTCAGCCACCCGGCCCGAGGCGTCATTCTCGCCGCCGTGCTGGTAGATCGGCACTGCTCCCTCGGCGATTATGCGCCGCGCCGCCTGGGCGACGAGCTGGGTGGCGTATCCTTGCCCCCGGTGCTCGGGGTCGGTGCCGACCGAGATTTCACGGGCGATGTCGTTATGTCGCTTCAGCCCGACGCCCGCCATGTATTCGTCATCGGCGTCGAAGGTGGCCAGGACCCCGCCGTTAAACGGCCGGAGCCAGTCCGGGATGCGGACGTCGTTCACGTCGACCCATTCACCCGCGTCGTCGCCGTCGGCAGCCGCTTCGGACCAGCGAAAGGTGGGCATCCCGAAACTGACCGGCCCGCCGAGCATCGTCCGCAGCCGGTGGTGCGCATTGGGCAGGCCCGCATTGCGAAACAGGTCGTCAAGATCGACCTCGGCGAACAGGTGGGCAAACGCAGGAGCCACCGACAACACGGTCCCTTCGGGCCCGGTCACGCCCTGGATGGGGCGCACGTGACCGTCCCAGCCTGGCAATTCGCGGGCGCCGGAGACGATGAGCCGGGCCGGACCCGGCTGCGGGACGGCGCCGAGCCACGCGACGAAGTGGGCGTCGAGGCGTTGGCGGACGGAAGCGTGGCGTGGCGTGGTGCCAGCGGACAAACGAGCCTCGTCCGCGTTCAGGGTCATGGTATGCATTGTGGTGTGAGTGGTCCCTGGGGTTGGTCGCGCGGGAGCGGGCACCGTGCCCGGAATGCGACGTAGCCTCAAGGATACACGCTCCGGGGTCGCGCAAACCCTCCGCCTGAGGCCAGCGGCACTCCGGGCACGACGCCCGCTCCTGACCGCCGTGTGCAACGACAATGCCCGTCCGGCGCCCACGATCACGCTTACCTGCTCATTAGGATTCGCGAGGACGGATGACGCTACGGGCTGCCGGGCTGGAATATTCTTGCCTGCCGCTCACGCCTGCTTCCATTGCCTCGTTGGCGTCGACGCAGATCGACTCATTCGGCGTCCCAAAACGCCGTGCCATCGAGGAACGAAAGCATGGCCTCCAGCAATGGGTCACCCTGGTCGGACTCGAAGATCGCCTGGGCGTGGACCGAACCGGGCAGGAGCAACACATCGTTGGCGTCGCCTCGCGCGGTTCCGGCCATTTCCTCCAGGCTATCGGCCAGTCCTTCGCCCTCGCTGGCGGTGAACAGCTTGGGATAGTCGCCGAGCGCCTCGACGTTCCCGGTCGCGCCGAGCAGGATCAGCCCCGCAACGCCGGACGGGTCGGTCGTCAGCGCCTCCAATGCTGGGGCCGCGCCGGCGCTGGCCCCGATAACCGTGACGCCGGTCACGCCGCATTGGCCGATCAAGAACTCGATGCCTTCGAGCGCCGCCGCGGAGGACAACGTTTCCAGCGACAGGACCGTGTAGCCTTCGCCCACGAGAACTTCGGCCTGCGGTGTCCAACTGGCGGCGTCGTAGGCGGCGCCGTGCAGCAGCAACACGCCTCGGTCGCCAGCCGGCCAGAGCAGGGCGTCGTCATTCTCCAACGCGACGGATTGGGATTCGCGGCCAGCGG
>JBGTNF010000132.1:0-4309 GCA_041743205.1 Thermomicrobiales bacterium
GGAACCGGTTGTCGAGCCAACTCCTGCGGTCGCGGAGCCCGCCGCGCAACCCCGCCCGGCATCGCGCGTCGCGCCCGCGACCGCCGTGGGCCTCTTCACTGCGGCCAATGACAGCGTGATGGCACCGCAGGCGGTGCTTTCCAACCTGCAGATGGCGGAACCGGCGATCCAGCGCTACGCCGTCGATATCCTCACCACCGAGGGGCCCACCCAGCTCAACCGCCTGACCTCGATCATCGCCCGACGGTTCGGGTTCGGCCGGATCGGCGGCCAGCGGCGAACGGACATCGAAAACGTGATCCGCGCCGGCTTCTCGCTCACCGAGATCGAGGGCGAGCCGGACTTCGTCTGGCCGCCGGGCGTCGACCCCGAGACCTGGGGCGAGATCCGGCGGACCGAAGCTCCCGCCGCCCGGACGCTTCAGGAAGTCAGCCCCCACGAACTGGTCAACGCGATGAGCTACCTGCTGCGGCAATCGTTCAGCATGAGCCGGCCCGACCTGGAGCGGGAGACGCTGACCCTGCTCGGGTACACGCGGATGACGGAGAGCGCCCGCTCGTGGCTCGCCGTCGGCGTCGAGATGGCGCTGGATTCGGGCCGGGTCGTCGAAGCCGATGGGCGGTTCCGGGTCGCCGACCCATCCGGGGACACGCCGTAACCCTGACGCCGCGACAGCAAGGCAATATGTCCGAGGTGTGGCGAATGCCGCGCTCGCGGAGGTCGGCATCCAGGCGGCTCGGGGCTGCCCCCATTCGGGCGGACGCATTGGAACGCGGTTGGCAGGGTTCGGTGTGCGACCAGGGTCCGCCTCTACCCAACGACGTTGCACATTTCCAGCAATCGTAGGGGCGGACCTGATTCGACCGGAGATCGGATCTGGCCGACCGCGTTCTTGTCGAATCTGTTGTCCGCCCGGATGGGGGCCAATTCCGGGTTCCGGTTCGGCGTGAATTGGGCGGACCGGCGCCGCTGGATATTGCCGTTCGCCGGATGTGGCCAATCGTGTGCCACGGTGTCCACCCCGGATGTTCGCCACCTGCAGGTTTCGGTTCGCCACCACCTGGGCAGACCTCCATCGACCGACGTTGACAGCTTGGCCTCCCGGATCCGGTCAATGGTGTGTCCGCCCGGATGGAGCAAACCGGATCGTGCCGTTCGCCAACATCCGGGCGGACAACAGATTCGACAAGAACGCGATCGGCCAGATCCGATCTCCGGTCGAATCAGGTCCGCCCCAACGAAAGTCCGCAATATTCCGATTCTTGACCCGTGACCGATGGCCCTGCTCGCATCCACGGCGGTTGATCTCGTCGTTCCGGACCGGATTGCGCACGTCCGCACGTTCCTGTCATGAATGATTGACACTCACGGAAAGGCGCACTACAATCACCAAAAGTTCACATTGAAGACCCATGTTCACGTATGTGCAAAAGGACAGGCATGTGTCCCAGGCAAATGCTGTCAAGTCAGCCGACCGCGCGCTCGAATTGCTCGAGCTTTTCGCCGGGCATCCGGACGGGCTGACGCTGACCGACGTGACCGAATGCACCGGTTGGCCGAAGAGCAGCTCGCTGGCCCTGCTGCGCACGATGCAGCAGCGGGATTTCCTAGAAATCGCCAGCCGCAGCGGCCGCTACCGGCTCGGTCCCCGCGTGGCCGCGCTTGGGTCTGCCTACCTCGGCACCATCAACCTCGCCCAGGATGGCGCCGATATCGTGCGCGGCATGTCGCGAGCCTGCGACGAAACCGTCCACCTCGCGGTGCTGCGGGGAACCGATGTGCTCTACGTGGCCAAGGAGGAAGGCGGGGGCAACATGCGGATGGTTTCGATGGTGGGCAGGATGATCCCGGCCCACGGCACGGGGGTTGGCAAGATGCTGCTGGCGTCGTTGCCGCCGCCCGAGCTGGACCATCTCTACCCGGTCGGCGTCGACCTGCCCCGGCTGACCGAGCGGACGGTGATCGACCGCGCCGCCTTCATCCGGCGCCTGGAGACGATTCGCGACCGAGGCTACGCCACCGACAGCGGCGAATCGACGGTAGGGGTGCAGTGCCTGGCCGCCCCGGTGCTGGACATCGACGCCCGCGTGATCGCGGCAATGAGCATTTCCGTGCCCGAGCCACGGTTTACGGAAGATCGCATTCCCGAGCTGTTTTCCATCCTGATGGGTGGGGCCCGCCAGCTTTCGGTCCGCATGGGTTGTCCGCCCGATCGCCTGGCCGATGTCCGGCTGGTCCTGGAAAGCGAGGTTCCCGTTGGCGTCCGTTGAAGCCCAGACCCAATCCCGCTTTGGCACGTTGACCGTTGCCAAACGACGGAAAATCAGCGGCCGCACCCGCGAAGCGATCGAGTGCTACATCTTCATGCTGCCGGTCATCATTGGCCTGCTGCTCTTCTACCTCGGGCCGATGGTGGCCTCGCTCTACTTCAGCTTCACCGATTACGACATGCTGAGCGCGGCGGAATGGGTTGGATTCCAGAACTACCAGGACCTGGTGGATGACGACATCTTCTGGAAATCGCTGCGGATCACGGCCATGTATTCGGTCGTCAGCGTGCCGCTGGGCCTTCTGCTGGCGCTGGGGCTGGCGCTCCTGCTCAACCAGAAGTTCGCGGGGGTGACGTTTTTTCGGACGATGTACTACCTGCCGACGGTGATGTCCGGCGTAGCGGTGGCCACGCTCTGGAAGTGGATCTTCAACACCGACTACGGCATCCTCAACCTGCTGCTCGACAAGATCGGGATCCGGGGTCCGGCCTGGCTGGTGGATGAGAGCTGGGCGATCTGGGCGCTGATCCTGACCAGCCTGTGGACGGTCGGCGGGAGCATGCTGATCTTCCTCGCCGGGCTCCAGAGCATCCCGGCCGACCTCTACGAAGCCGCCGAGATCGACGGCGCCGGATCGTGGAACCGGTTCCGCAACATCACCGTGCCGCTGATTTCCCACGTCACCTTCTTCAACCTCATCCTCGGCATCATCGGCGCCCTCCAGGTCTTCACCGAGGCGTTCGTGCTCACCGAAGGCGGCCCCAACAATTCGACGCTCCTGCTCTCGGTCCACCTTTACCGAAACGCCTTCGAGTTCCTGAAGATGGGGTACGCCTCGGCGATCGCCTGGGTGATGTTCCTGATCGTCCTCGCGCTCACCCTGATCGTCTTCAAGTCGGCGCCGATGTGGGTCCATTACCAGGAAACGCAGGGGGAGAAGACATGAGCGAACTCACCGTCCCAACCGTCAGCCGGGCCGCCTTGCCGGCCACGAGCCGCCGGATCAGCTCGAAAACCCGCGCGAAGTGGACGACGATCGCGATCCTGACGATCGGCGCGGTCGTGATCATGGTTCCCTTCTACTGGATGATCGCGACCGCCCTCAAATCGCAGGGCAACTTGTACCTCTACCCCCCGCAGTGGATCCCGAACCCGCTCCAGTGGAGCAATTTCCAGGAAGTGCTCGATACGGTGCCATTCCTGACCTTCGCGCGCAACACCGCGGTCATCGTCTCGCTGGTGATGATCGGCACGCTGCTTTCGTGCTCTTTCAGCGCCTACGGGTTTGCCCGGCTGCGGGCTCCCGGCCGCGACGTGATCTTCCTGATCGTGCTGGCGACGATGATGCTGCCCAGCGCCGTGACCCTGGTGCCGACCTACATCGCCTTCAACCGTCTGGGCTGGATCAACAGTATCCTCCCGCTCGTGGTCCCGGCGTTCTTCGGGGCGCCCTTCTTCATCTTCCTGCTCCGCCAGTTCTACCTCTCGATCCCGAAGGAGATCGAGGAATCGGGCCGGATCGACGGCGCCAGTTCGTTCCGGATCTGGTGGGACCTGATGCTGCCGCTGACCAAGCCGGCCCTGGCGACGGTGGCCGTCTTCACCTTCTTCGCAACCTACAACGACTTCTTCGGGCCGCTGATCTACCTGAACAGCGAATCGAAGCAGACGATCGCGGTGGGCCTTTCCTACTTCACCGGGTCCCGGAATGTGGGGCCGCAGATGCACCTCCTGATGGCGATGACCCTGATGGCGACGATTCCATCCCTGATCGTCTTCATCCTCGCGCAGCGGTTTTTCGTGCAAAGCATTGTCACCACGGGGCTCAAGGGATGATCCGGATTCACGCCGGTTTCGTGTGGAGGCGAAATCGCGACCCATGAGCGGGTGGGTTCGACACCCCGTCCAGGACAGCCGACACGATGTTCGCATCTACACAGGAGCAACCACCGACATGAGCACCAGGAACCCGTCACTCAACCGCCGCCGCCTGGTCCAGAGCGGCGCCGCCACGGCGGCTGCGTCCGCCATCGCCGGCG
>JBGTNF010000133.1:0-9940 GCA_041743205.1 Thermomicrobiales bacterium
CGGCAGCCAGCGCCGGGTGCGAGTTGGCGACCTCGAACAGCGCCGGATCGATGTCGCCGCGCGCGGCCAGGAACGAGGTGCGGACGGTGACGCCCAACGGATCGCGCTCGACGATCTCGATCTCGCCCGAGGTCGGGGCCACGCCCTCCTCCAGCACCCGCAGGTACCAGCCGGAGCGGCCAGCGGCCACGAACCGCTTGACCATGTCAAGGCGGCCGGTATGCAACGCCAGCTTGAAGCAGGGCCAGCGCGGCTGGCAGACCTGGAGGCGAGCAGTGCCCCAGCGCCAGATGTCGCCGATCCGGGCCGTATCCTCGTCGATCCCCAGCGTGGAGAGGTTTTCGCCGAACGGGGCTTCCGCCTGCTCGTAGCCGATCTCGTCGAACCAGAACTGGCGATGCTCGCGGGGGTAGCAGTAGATCGCCTTGTCCGGGCCACCGTGAACACGCAGGTCGGCCTGGCGGTCGCCGTCGATGTTCGTCCTGCGCACCACCACCTCGGGCGCCCTCGTCTCGCGCTTCGCGATGCCGCTGGTCACGGCGCCCTGGCGGTTTGCGCCGATCACCGTAGGCATGCCAACCGCGACGGATACCAGCGTAATCGTGGAATGCCCCTCAGGCATCGGACACTCCGTTCGCCTCGATCGAGGCCGGGCCGGCGATGCCGATCACCAGCCGCTCCGGATCGAGATAGGCCTGGGCCGCCTGGAGCAGGTCGTCCCGCGTCAGGTCCTGAATGTAGGCCGGGTAGCGTTCGAGGTAATCGAGCCCCAGCCCGAACTTCTCGATCGCGAGCAGCAGGGCGGCGACCCCGCCCAGGCTTTCCAATCCCAGCGGCAGGCTGCCGATCAGGTAACTCTTGGCGTCGGCCAGTTCTTCCGGCGTCACGTGCTCTTCCCGGATCCGCCGCACCTCGAACAGAATCGCGTCGAGCGCGCGCCGGATGTTGCCGGGATCGACCCCCGCCCGGGCCGACCAGACGCTGTTGGCCGTCCCGCCACCGAACGAGCTGGACGCGTAGTACGCCAGGCCCTGCTTGTCACGGACGTTGGCGCCCAACCGGCCCATCAGCCCGAGCTGACCGAGGATCACGTTAGCCATGTTGACCGCGAAGTAGGGCTTGTCGAGCGACCGGGGCAGGGACGGGTAGGCGATGGCGATATCGGCCTGGCTCTTGCCCTCGATGACGTACGACCTGTCGATCGTGGCCGCTGGAGCCTGGACCGGCGGCACGTCCCGCGCGGCGGGAACCGGCATCGTCCACGACCCGAAGACGCGTTCGACCTGGGCCACCACGGCGTCGAGGCTGGCGACGCCGCCGACCAGCGCGATCGTCGTTACGTTCGGGCCGAACGACCGGCGGTGATACGCGGCGAGATCGGCGCTCGTCAACGCCGAGACCGACTCGATCTCGCCGGAAACCGGGATCCGGTAGGGGTGCCCCACCGGGTAAAGCTGCTCACGCACCGCCCGTGAGGCCATCGACCCGGTGTCCATCTCCTGTTCTCGCAGACCGGTAATCGCCTGCTGCCTGACCTTTTCCAGCTCGTCTTCCGGGAAGACCGGATCGAGAGTCACCTCGGCGGTCAGCGAGAAAACCGCTTCAAGGTCCTCGGCGAGGCTGTGGAACGACACCTCGACCTCGTCGCGGTCGGCGTCGACGGCGATCACGGCGCCGAGACCGTCGATCGCCTCGTTGAACTGCTCGAAGGTGTGCGAACCCGTGCCCCGGTTGAGCATCCGGGCCATGATCGCCGGTAATCCCGGCATCGTTTCGCCGGTCGCCGATTGACCGGCGGCGATGCTGATGCTGACTTCGACCGCCTCGCTGCCGGGCCGCGGTTGGGCGAGCACGACGATACCGTTGGCGAGTTCGGTACGAACGAACCCGTGCGCGTTCGGGGCGCCGCCATCGAGTCCCCAGACCAGTTGTGGCTCGGGTGAGACGAAGCTGGCCGCTTCCACGACCGGCAGCAGGTCGACGCCGCCAAACGACGCGGCGTCTTCCGGAACCTGCCAGCCGACGGTGCGCTGGTCATCGAGAAGCCAGGTGGCAGCCACGCGTTGGACATCTTCCGGGGTGACGGCGGCGAGCTCGTCGGCCAGGGTGTCGATGCGCCCGGCGTGGTCGATGATTTCCATCTGGCCCTGCCAGAACGCCTCGGCGGTCACGGTTTCCCGGGAATACACGTACTGCGCCCGGATTTGCTTGCGCGCCTTCAGGAACTCCTCCTCGGTCGCCGGCGCCGTCTTGAGCCGCTCGGTTTCGGCCCCGATCGCCGCCTCGATGCGCGCCGGTTCAACGCCCGGCAACGCCGTCGCCGAGAACGTCCAGAGGTGGGGATTGAGGTGAAGGTTGGCGCCGGAGCCCGCCGACCGCGCCAGGCCACTCGACACCAACCCAATATAGAGGCGAGACGAGCGGCCCATCGCGCTGCCGCCCCCCATGCCCATCGGTTTGGCGCCGGAAAGCAACGCGTCGGCAACCAGCAGGGCGGGAATGTCGGGGTGTTTGGCCCCGGGCATCCGGTAGCCCATCATCATGTACGACGCGGGCGACGGTCGTTTGAGCAACACGCGTCGCTCGCCGCGCTGGGGCGGTTCCGCGGCGACCGGCGGCAGGGGCGAGTGGTCGGCTTCGATCGAGCCGAACGCCGTCCGGATCCTGTCCATCAGTTCGTCGGCGTCGAAGTCGCCGGCCGCGCTGATGAAGGCGTTGTTCGGTGCGTAGTAGCGCCGGTAATGGGTATAGAGATCGTCGCGGGAGATACGGCGAAGGTCGTTCTCGTAGCCGATCACCATGTGGCGGTAGGGATGCGCCTGGAAGGCGGTCCCGATCATTTCCTCGGCGAGATGGTAGGTGGGCCGATTCTCGGCGCCCTGCCGTTCGGACAGGATGACGGTCCGTTCGCTCTCGGTTTCATCCCGATCGAAGAGGGAATTGGTCATCCGGTCCGACTCGATCCGCAACGAGAGATCGAGCTGAGCGGCCGGCAGCGTCTCGTAGTAGGCGGTCCAGTCGGTCGAGGTCATCGCATTCAGCGTCCCGCCGTTGCGCGACACCTCGCCGAAGATGGCGCCTTTCGCGAGGCTGGGCGTGCCCTTGAACTGCATGTGCTCGACCCAGTGCGAGGCCCCGGTGAGGCCGGGCAGTTCGTTGCGGCTACCGACGCGGTACCAGACCCAGAACGAGGCGACCGGGGCATCATGCTTCTCGCGAAGGAAGACCGTAAGCCCGTTGTCGAGCGTTTCGACGCGAGCTCCCATAGCTGACGGTGTTTGCATTTCGGGAATCATCCTGACCAGAGGGTACGCTCCGACGTGTGCGACGGGTTGGTAGCGAGGTCCGATCGTCGGACCGGCAACCGTGCCGCACGGTACAATCCTGACAGCATGATACGGCGGCGGGCCGCTCGACGGGTCGTCGGCGATGCAACCACTTCACGATTCCAACGACCACATCGCAAGAACCCAGGAGCATCCAGCGTGGCTCAAACCGACCCGGCCCCGGCATTCGACCAGCCATTCGTTGAGCGGGTGATTGCCTACCTGCAAACGCGCGATATCCGGCTGTTCCCGTTTACCGAAGGATTCGACGAGGCCCGCACCAAGGCGTTCGTCAACGATCTCCGGGTGGGATTGAGCGACCTCACGGAAAGCGGGGCCAAACGCGGCACCTCGGCCTCGGGCTTCCTGGTCAGTGACCGGCGCCTGCACGAGATCATCGCCGAGTGGGCGGCGGCCAACGGCGGCTGGCCCGAGGGCTCGAACCCGACCGATGCCGACACGAGCCTCGAAGCCACCTACTGACGCCGATCGCCCGACATTACGCCGCGCGCACCTGGACGACGATGTTGCCGCGGGTGGCTTTCGAGTACGGGCAGCGCTGGTGCGCGGCGTCGGCCAGGGCCTGGACGGCCTGGTGGTCCAGGTCCGGGATCGCGACGGTCAGGACCACTGCCAGGCCGAATCCCCCGGTACCGTCCTTGCCGAGCGACACCTCGGCGGTAACGGTGGAAGCCGATGCATCCTGGCCATCCTCGCGGGCGGCCGATTGCAGTGCGCTCTGGAAGCACGCGGCGTAACCGGCCGCGAAGAGTTGCTCCGGGTTGGTGGCCGGCTCACCACTGGTCGAACCCGGCGTGGACAGCCGCACATCGAGCGCGTCGTCATCGCTGACGGCGTGGCCCTGTCGACCGCCGGTGACGGAGACGCTGGTGGTGTCGACCGGATCGATCGTTTTCATGGTCGTGGTCAATTGACGGGTCCCTTCGGAAGTGGCGCACTACGTGGCGCCTGGCCGAACGCCTGCCTATGCCTGCGTCGCTTCCCAAGGTAGCCTGATTCCCCGGGCGACACACCGCCCATCGGGATGGGCAACTGACCCCTGCTGGATACGCGTTTGATCAGGAAACGACGCCGGCGAACCGCGAAACGGCGAAATCGGGCCGCACCGGCGCGTCATCGGATACCGAGAGCGATGCCAAATATTCACCGATGATCGGCGTGAACTTGAAGCCGTGGCCGCTGAACCCGGTGGCGAACACGACCCGGTCGTGCTCCGGGTGGCGGTCGATCACGAAGTCCTCGTCGGGCGACATCGTGTACATGCACATCGAGGAATCGAGGACGGCGCCAGTGAAACCGCGCAGGTTGCGCTCGATGAACGGCAACACGGTCGGCGCGTAGTCGCGCTCCGCAACGGTGCGGTCGATGGAGTTGGGGTCCACGACATCGCCGCCGGAGTGCATGCCGATCTTGACGCCGGGAACGTCGTGCTGCGGGATGCCGTAGAACTCGCCGTGCTCGTCGTCGACGATGAAGACCGGCATCCGGTCGGGCTGGGCGAGCGACTTATGCTCGTCGTCAACCTCGAACCAGAGCACCGGCTTGCGCCGCACCTCCAGCGGAATCCCGAGTTCGGACAGGAGATGCACGGACCACGGTCCGGCGGTCAGGATCAGTCGCTCGGCTACCCAGGTGTCCTCGCCCGTTTCGACGCGGACGCCGGAGTCCGTGGCCGACCAGGCCCGCACCGGCGTTTCGTCGCGCAATATACCGCCGGCGGCGGCCATCTCCGTCGCGAGGGCCCGCAAGGCGATCCCGACGTCAAGGAAGCCGGCATCCGGCCCGTAACAGGCCACCCGGTCGTCCGGCACATTCCAGATCGGCCAGCGTGCGTTGACCTCTCCTCCCGTCAGCCACTCATGCGCGATGCCGTACTGTACGGCGCTGGCACGGGCGGTGGACCCACGGTCGTTGTCCGGCCCCGAAATGTCGATGCAGCCGATCCGGTGCATGAGCGGCTGGCCCGTACGTTCCTGCAATTCCGACCACAACCGGTCGGCTTCCAGCGCCCACGGCACGTAGCGCGGCCCCTCGGCGTAGGCGTGCCGGAAGATGCGCGTTTTGCCGCCGTGACTGCCGTAGGCGTGGACGTGCGGAAACTGCTCCAGCACCACGACTTTCGCGCCCTGCCGCGCCAGGGCCCAGCCGGCGGCCGTGCCCATCGTGCCGCCGCCGACGATCAGGACATCGGTGTGGTGTGTTGACATGTGCCCGGAGTCTCCAGCGTGTCAGTCGTCAATCGTTACTTCCCGGAGCCCATGGTGAGACCCTGGATGAAGTATCGCTGAAGGAACATGAAGAGCAACACGGTGGGGATGACGGCGATCAGGGTGCCCGCAAACTGGATGTTGAAGGCCTGGATGTACTCGCCGCGGAGGCTCGCCAGGCCGGTGGTCACCGGTTTCAGCTTGTCCTGCTGCACGAGGATCAGCGCCCACAGGTAATCGTTGAAGATCCAGGTGAACTGGAGCGTCGCCAGGGCCGCGATCGCGGGCAGCGAGAGCGGCAGCACATGCTGGCGGTAGATCCGGAACTCGCTGGCGCCGTCGATCCGCGCGGCGTCGAAGATTTCACCGGGAATCGTGCGCATGAAGTTCCGCAGGACGAAGGTGCAGAACCCGATCTGGAACGCGCCGTGGAAGACGATCAGCGCCCAGTACGTGTCGTAGAGGTTGAGCGTGTTCGAGAGGCGATAGACCGGCAGCATCAGGATCTGGAACGGCAGCAGGCTGCCGCCGACGAACGTGAAGTAGATGATCAGGTTGCCCTTGAAGTTGAAGCGGGCCAGTGAAAAGGCGGCCAGCGACGACAGCGACAGGCAGATGATGAGGGCCGGGATCGTGATGATGAACGAGTTGAGCATGTACTGGTTGAGGCCGCCGTTGGACCAGGCCTCGGAGAAATTCTGGATTTCGAACGAGGTCGGCCAACTGAACGGCCCATTGAGGGTGATGTCGTCCAGCGACCGCACCGACGTGATCAGGGTCATGAAGATCGGGATCAGCCAGATCAGCAGCAGCGGCACGAGCAGCACGTAGTAGAGCGCGATCCGCACCGGCCGCCAGTCGCGCCGTTTCGTGTAGGTCAGGTTGTCCAGGTTGCTGGAGCTCACGGCCATGCGATCTGTCTCCACGTTCCGCGAATTTTGAGGTCGCGCGCCCACTCAGGAATCTGGTAGGGCTGCGGTGCTTGTCTCCGCCCGCGTGCCTGCCGATTGCGGGGCGGAGCAAGCTCCGCAGCCCTACGAACCAACGAGGTTCCAGCCAACCTGCCTACTCGCTAGTACTCCATCTCGTCCTTCAACATCCGGCGCAGGTAGGCGAAGATGAAGACGATGCTGATGCCTGCCAGCACGGTCGCGATCGCCGCGCCGTATCCCATGCTGTAGTTGTTGAAGGCCTCGATGTACATCATCTGCGCCAGTACACTGGACTGGTTGTAGGGCCCGCCCCGGGTCATGATGTTGACCAGGTCGAACGATCGCAGCGCGTCGATCACCGAGATCACGACGATGATCACCGTCACCGGCTGGAGCATCGGCACCACGATGTCCCTGAACGACTGGAACGCGCTGGCGCCGTCCACCCGAGACGCCTCGACCAACGTCTTGTCGACGTTCTTGAGCCCGGCCAGGTAAAGCAGCATCACGTAGCCGACCTGCCGCCAGAGCGCCGCCCCAATGATCGACCAGGTCACCAGGTCGGGATCGGCCAGGAACCCAATCGGCATCCCGTCGCGTCCCAGCCAGGCCAGGATTTCGTTGAACATGCCGTAGGGCTGGTACATCCACGACCAGACCAGCCCGATCACGACGCTGGAGACGACCATCGGCGAGAAGAAGCCGGCCTTGAAGAACCTGGTTCCGGGCAGGTCGTTGTTGAGCAGCATCGCCAGCCCGAGCCCAAGCGCGATCGGGATCGTGATGAAGGCGATGAGCCACTTCAGGTTGTTGAAGAACGATGTCCAGAACACGTCGTCGTCGAAGAGGCGGCGGTAGTTCTCCAGGCCGATGAACTCCTGCCGGGTGATGCCGTCCGAGTTGGTCAGGCTCATCCAGACCGAGTAGAACATCGGCCCGATAACCCATACGCAGTAGAGCGTGAAGGGCAGGACCAGGAAGAGGTAGGGCGTGAGGCGGTGGAGATCGCGCCACAACGGCTTGCGCACGGTCCCGGAAATCGTCGTTGGCTTCGCGAGCGTGGTCCCGACCATAAGCGTCCCCTGTCCTGCCTGCTGCTACGACAGGACGGGCTGTCCCGTGCATCAGGGACAGCCCGCGTGTGCGATGCGATCAGGCCTCGGCTTCGAAGACCCGCAGCCGTTCTTCGTCGAGCCGGTCCATGATCCCGTCGAGGTCGTCCGGGTTGTTCCAGAACTCGATGAACGCGTTCATGCCCGATTCGGCCATGTCCGGGTGGGTGTCGCGGTCGTAGAACTGGGCGATGAGGTCGGATTCCTGGAGCATTTCCACGCCGCGGCGGGTGACCGGATCGTAGAGATCGAGCGAGACATCCTGGTGCACGGCCGGCGAACCTCCCCCCTCGACCAGGGCCGTTTGGGCTTCGGCGCTGCCAAGGTATGTGAGGAGCGCCATCGCACCTTCCGGGTTCGGGGCCAGCGCGGAGGCGAAGAAACCGTCGGTCGGGGCATCTTCACCAACGCCGACGCCTTCATCGATGATCGGGAACCGGAAGAAGTCGAGGTCGTCCTGGATGTCGTCGGGGAACTGGTCGAAGATGAACCGGCCCATCAGGTACATGCCGGCGTCGCCCTGGGCGAAGGGCGTGACCGCGTCCTGCCAGCTGTAGGCTTCCGGCTGCGGCAAGAAGGCCTGCTTGTCGAGCAGCTCACGCCACGGACCGAAGGCGTTCTTGGTGTCCGGCGAGTTGTAGGCGACTTCGCCGTCCATGAGCTGGATGTGGTATTCGGGGCCGTTGACGCGCATGTTGAAGTAGTCGAACCAGGCGGCCGATGTCCACGGGGCCAGCGTGCCGATGCTGATCGGCACCTTGCCCGCCGCCTTCAGGGCGTCGACCACGGCCAGGAACTCGGTCCACGTGACGGGGACTTCGAGGCTCAGCTCCTCGAACATGCTGGGCCGGTACCAGACCGCCCAGTGGTAGTAGGAGGTCGGGACGAAGTAGTAACTGCCGTCGGAGCCTTTGGACACGTTGCGGATGCCCTCGGCGTAGGAGCCGTCCCAGGCGTTGGCCGTGTAGAGGTCGTCGAGGGGCATCAGCAGGCCGGCGTTGGAGAAGAACCGCATCCGGTTGCCGGCAAACCAGGTCAGCACGTCGGGCGGCGAATCGGAGGCGAGATAGGTGCGGATCGCCTGCTTGAACGCTTCGTGCTCGGTGGTGTTGATTTCGGCCTCGAACTCGCCGCCCTCGTTGTAGAGCCCGATGAGCGCTTCGAGGTTGGCCCGCGGCACCGGATCGCTGGAGTACGAGGCGAGGCTGACCGAGCCGCCCTGGGCCAGCGCCGACCCGCTGAGGAATGGCGAGGCGCCGCCCAGGAGCGCGGCGGATGCGCCAAGCGCCGCGCCGCGCTTACTAAGGTCCCGTCGGGTGTGACGTGATTGCAGAACGCGCGACATCGAACGTTTCATTCAAGCCTCCACGGTGAGTCGTACCAACATCCGGCAGGCGCCGCACAGGGTTCGTCCGTTGGGAGCGCCCGGCAGGACGTCGATCAGGTGTCGTTCCTGCCGTGAGTCCCAAAGGCCGTCTTCTGTTTGCATACCTGACAGCGAATTGTGACTATCGAAGTCCCCGGTGTCAAGCAAACTGTATACAAAACGCGGCGCCGGTCTCGCCTGGCGCCGCGTTGTCCAGATTCCTTTGCGTGGCGAGTTTCGGCTACGTCAGGCGGGCGTCGCCGAAGGCTTCGGTGACGGCGTGCTTGCGGTCGTACCAGGGGAGATCCTCGATCGGGTCCTGATTGCCGGTAATGCCGGCCGGGCGATCGACCGGGGCGGCCCAGCGGGAGGCGTTGGCGATGACCCGGCGGATTTCCTCGTTAAAATAGGTCGGGTACGTCTCGTGCCCAGGCCGGAAGTAGAAAACCTTGCCGGCGCCACGGTAGTAGGCGGCGCCGCTGCGGAAGATCTCGCCGCCCTGGAACCAGCTGACGAAGATCAGGTTGTCCGGCTGCGGAATCCCGAACGGTTCACCGTACATTTCTTCCTGGGCCAGCTCGATGTATTCGCCAACGCCCTCGACGATCGGGTGGCCCGGCGACACGACCCAAAGCCGTTCCTTCTCGTCCGCCTCGCGCCACTTCAGGTCGCAGGTGGTGCCCATCAGGCGTTTGAAGATCTTCGAGAAGTGGCCGGAGTGGAGCACGATCAGGCCGGCGCCATTCAGCACCCGCTGCTGGACCTTGGCTGCTATTTCGTCCTTTACATCGCCGTGCGCCTTGTGGCCCCACCAGACGAAGACATCGGTGTTGGCGATCACGTCCTCGGTCAGGCCGTGCTCCGGTTCATCGAGCGTGGCGGTGCGGACCTCGAACCCGCCGGCGGCGTTCAGGCCCTCGGCGATGGCGCCGTGGATGCCGTTCGGGTAGATCGCGCCGATCTCCTCGCTTTCCTT
>JBGTNF010000134.1:0-2502 GCA_041743205.1 Thermomicrobiales bacterium
GTGGTCGGCATCGTCAGGCCCAACGCATCCAGCCAGGGGCCGTAGATGAACAGCTTGCGGTCCTGCGCGCAGTGGAAGCAATCGTTGACGAAGGGGAGCGAGTAGATGTTGCCGTCGGCCGCCGTAATCACCGTCGTCGCCAGCGGGTACTGCTCGACCACCCGCTTGAACTCGACGCCGTGCTGTTCGATGTAATCGTTGAGCGGGAGGAAGATGCCGAGGCTGCCGTAGAGTTGCTGCACCGCCGGCGTGGGATCGAACGACATCAGCACCTCGGCGTAATCACCGCTGACAAGGCGCACGTTGAGCGCCGTTTGCTCCTCGTCGGCGGGCACGATCTGCCACTCGACGTGGACGTTGGTGCGGTCTTCGTACCAGCGCGTGAACTCGTTATCGTCGTACTCGAAGGAACCGACGTCGAGGTTGGACGGGATCAGTACCTGAAGTGTGATCTTCTCCTCGGTCAGCGGGAACGTGCCGTTGACCTGGTCATCGCCAAGCGCGTTGAAATCGACCTGGCTGGCCGAAACCGGGGTCTGGGCCCGGGCCGCAAGGGCGGTCGCCGCCTGGGCGGAAAGGCCCAGCGCCATCGCCCCGGCGATGAAACGGCGGCGCGAGGCGCTCCATTCCTCGTGGGATACAGCGTTCGTCTGATGACCGACCGTGCGTTCGAAGTCCATGAATCCTCCCTCGGGTAAGCGTGTCCCCAGGCGATCCAGCCCATCGAGCGAACGCGGCGGTGCGGCGGCTGGCGCGGATCGAACGATGAAAACTGGCGCTGTGCGGGGAGGATAACGCATTCGGCTCAGGGTGGGCACGGGTTCACCGGAACCAGACGCCGCAGGCCCGGCATCGAGTGCGTACGTTCGCCTGAGTCGAGTTGCGTTAGGGCCTGCCCAGCGGTTGACCCAAACTCTTAAATGACGTATCATAATGCCTGAATGAGAACAGATGTTCGTTTTTCGACGCCAAGGCGCCAGGGACGAGTCGTCCGCTCTCGTGAAGGCGGCTTGCGACGGGTGGACCTGATCCGCCGGCGTGCGCCGGCACCCCTCATTCGCAGTCGTGGCGGAGCGCCGGAGCGCCGTTGCAACCAGCTCGACGTACGACGTACGAACGAGCACCCAGGGAAGGGCCAGACAGATGGCGAACGTTCAGACCGAGAAGGCCAAATCAGTCGATTTGGCGATTGCCCAGATCGAACGGCAGTTCGGCAAGGGCTCGATCATGAAGATGAAGCCCGGCGAACCCAACCCGATGCACGTCGACAGCATTCCCACGGGCAGCATCGCGCTCGATCTGGCGCTCGGCATTGGCGGCGTGCCACGCGGCCGGATCGTGGAAATCTACGGGCCGGAATCGTCCGGTAAAACCACGCTCGCCCTGCACATCGTCGCCGAAGCCCAGAAGCTGGGCGGCATGGCCGCGATCGTCGACGCCGAGCACGCGCTCGACCCGATCTACGCCGCCAAGCTTGGCGTCGATCTCGACGAGCTCCTGATCTCCCAGCCGGACACCGGCGAGCAGGCGCTGGAGATTACGGAAACGCTGGTGCGTTCCGGCGCCTTGGACATCATCGTCGTCGACTCCGTGGCGGCGCTGGTGCCGAAGGCGGAGATCGAGGGCGACATGGGCGATTCGCATGTCGGCCTGCAGGCCCGGCTGATGAGCCAGGCGCTGCGCAAGCTGACCGGGGCGATCAGCCGCTCCAACACCTGCGTCATCTTCATCAATCAGTTGCGGATGAAGATTGGCGTCATGTTCGGCTCGCCGGAAACCACGACCGGCGGCAACGCTCTCAAGTTCTACGCCTCGGTGCGCATGGACATCCGCCGCATCGAGACGTTGAAGGACGGCCAGGACGCGATCGGCATCCGGGCCCGGGTCAAGGTGATCAAGAACAAGGTGGCCCCGCCGTTCCGCCAGGCCGAATTCGACATCATGTACAACGAGGGGATTTCCGTCTCCGGCAGCGTGCTGGATGTGGCGACCGACCTCGGGATCGTGCGCAAGAGCGGCGCCTGGTTCTATCTGGAAGAGGATCGGCTGGGGCAGGGCCGGGAGAACGCCAAGACGTTCCTCAAGGCCAACCCCGACATGCTGGAGGCGATCAGGGCCCGGATCACGGCGGCCTCCCCGGAGCTTTCCGGCCGGCTCGAATTCACGGGCCAGAAGGCCGACGCCCTCGTCGATGGCGACGGCGTGCTCATCGAGGCCTGAATGCAACAGCGCTTCCAGCAGCGCCTTGATCAGCGCCTCGCAGGGTAGGCTGTCTGCTCCGATGTGAGGGCGCTACCCGAAAATGCCGAATCACACAGAACGGGGCGGCTCACCTGAGCCGCCCCGTTTCGCTCGTAGTGCCTTATACCGAATCCGGGTAATCAATTGAGGACGACCAGGGGCGCATCGGATGGCCACCAGTGATAGCAGCTCAGGTCATGGACGGTGAGACGATCGGCCCGCAGCGTCTGGCACCGCGTGACCAGCACCTTCTCCAATGCG
>JBGTNF010000135.1:0-6829 GCA_041743205.1 Thermomicrobiales bacterium
CGGGGCGCCGCCCAGGCGCCCGCCGCCACCCCGCTGGCGACGCCCGATCCAGCGGCCACGCTCAACGTCCGGCCCAACGGGGCGACTCTCACGCCGGAACAAAAGTTCGCTTACGTGAACGCGGTGCGGGCGATCAAGCGCAAGCCGTCGGCCTGGATTCCCGGCATCAGTGTCTATGACACCTTCGTGCTCTGGCACCGCGACGCTTTCGGCTGCGCGCTGACCGCGCCCCACATGGGGCCGGCCTTTTTCCCCTGGCACCGCATGTACCTCCACCTCTTCGAGCAGGAGCTGCAGGCGGTCGATCCCGCCGTGTCCTTGCCCTACTGGGACTGGACCGTGGACCAGGCGACCGATTCGTGGGTTTGGCAGGACGATTTCATGGGCGGCGACGGCAGCGACGACGATGACGAGGCGGTGATCACCGGCCCGTTCCGCAAGGGCGAGTGGGAGCTGACGATCTTCGATTACAACGATCTCAACCAGACGCCGTGGATCACGCGCGACCTTGGCATCGGTGGCCTGGCCCCGGATTTGCCGACCCCGGAGCAACTGGAGGCCGCTTTGGCGATCGAGACGTACGACGCCGCCCCGTGGAGCGCCTCCAGCCCGATCGCCCAGAGCTTCCGCAACACGATGGAGGGCTGGCGCGATTGCGTGGACGACATGTGCGATCCCGTGGCCGGCTCGGGGCCGGTCTGCACGGGGGATCACCTCATGCACAACCGGGTTCACCTCTGGGTTTCCGGCGAGTTCGCCTTCGCGCACGAAATGGCGATGCCAGGGATGGGCGAGGAGGCCACGCCGGTCACGGCCGATCCGGAAATGGTGCTGGGCACGATGGCGGCCAACACCTCGTGCAACGATCCGGTCTTCTTCCAGCACCACGCCAACATCGATCGCCTGTGGAGCGACTGGATGCAACGCCACGGGCAGCAGTACCTGCCGGAATCGGGCGGGCCGGTCGGGCACAACATCGACGACCCGATGTGGCCGTACCACCAGATCGGCCTGGAGGTGACGCCGCGGATGATGCTCGACAGCCGGTCGCTTGGCTACGTCTACGACACGGACCAGTAGCAGCAGCGACAGCGCCCGTATCTCGCCGTACTGATTGACCTTCGGGTGCGTTCATGCAAAGATGGAGGGACGGGCAGTCTGAACAGAAGAGCGATCACGGGGTTGCCGGATGGGCTGCCAACGAAGGAGCGTCAGATGACCAGGTCGATGTCGATCGTCACGATTCTCGCGCTGTTTGGCAGTCTTACCCTGGCGTCGCTTGCTTCGGCGGCGGCTCAGGACGCGCCGGGCGCCGGGGGCGGCGTCACCATCACTGGCTCCGGGATGGCCTCAGGCCCGGCGGAATCGGCGAGTATGGAATTCCTGATCGTCAGTCAGGATGCCTTCTACGGCGGCCCGCCGCAAGCGCCCGAGGTCGAGGCCACGCCCGGCGCGATGGCGCGGGATACGGTACGGCCGATTGTCGACGCGATCGAAGCCAGCGGCGCGGTCGAGAGCATTGAGGTCGTCATTCCCCTGACGACGGAATTCTATAGCCAGTCTCCCCTCGCCCGGATCGACGTAACGGTCGCGAACCCCGATCTCGACGGCCTGACGAGCCTCGTCAATGTCGTGACCCAGGCCGCCGCCGGCGAAAGGCTCCTGGTTGGCTACGTTGGCGGCCATTTCGAGACGTCGGGCTGTGCGACGCTGGAGCGGGACGCGCGTGAGGCCGCCCTGGCCGATGCCCAGTTCCGCGGCGGGATCCAGGCCGAATTGCTCGGCGTCGGACTTGGCGAAGTGGTCGCCACCGCCGATGTCGATACGTTCAGTGTGGAAGCTCTCACCTACGGCGCGCCCGTCGCCCCGGCCAGCAACTGCGATGCGGTAGTTTCGGCCAGTTCCGTCGGGCAGTTTTCGCCCGGTGCGACGCTGCCTCGGTTCGATCCCACGTCGGATTCGGGCCAGGTCGAAATCCATCGCCAGGTGCAGGTCACCTTCGCGATCGACGGAGCCGAATCGACGCCCGCCAGTTGAAGCGCCTTGGCCTTACCGAAGGCTCGGCCGGCTTGGGTTAGCCGGTTGAGCGTCGTTTGAGCAGGATGACTCCCACGCCCAGCGTGAGCATCGCCAAGACCCCGCTTCCAAGCAGCACGTCCAGGTTGTCCTCGGTTTCCGAATCCTGATCGGGGATAACCTGCGTCACAATTACGGCTGTGGTTGGGATTGGTGTCGGCCCTTCGTTCGCCTTGCGGGTGACCATCGGCGGTGGGGTATTATCCTCGCTTTCGCTGGTCGTCTGCGCGGCAACGGCCTCGGTCGACGTGGCTGTGATCTCGACTTCGCTGGTTGGCTCTTCCGTGGGCGGCTTGTTGAGCGGGGTATCGGTCGAGGTTCCCTGATCGATGGGCACCGTAAAGGGCGTCGGCGTTGGAGCTTCATCCTCCACTAGCAGTTGATCCTCGGTGGACACCGCATTTTCGCTGACGGGGGCCCGCCACGCCTGAGTTCGTGCGGGGGTCGCCGCTGGCGGCACATCTTGGTCAGTGACCGTGTACTGTGGCGTACGCGTGCGGTCGAGAACGACGTGACGCTCGTCACGCACCGCGATTTCAACCGTGAACGATCCTGAGACGATATTTGGAATCCAGATCGCTACGTTGGCGGCATCGCTCTCGCTGGCTTCGACCGTCAGCGTGTCGAAGGGGAGGGCTGGCGCATCAACGGATTTCCAGGGGCTTGTGTCGTTGGGGATGCGATTTCCGGTTGCCTGATCGTACAGGGTCCACCTGACGAAGAAGGTTTCCCCCGCCAGCCCCCGAAACGCGATGCGGGCCGTGACACGCTGGCCTGTCCAGTCCAGGAACGGCACGAGGTGGGCCGGCACGTCGAGGTCATGATCCACGTAGGATTCGCCTAACGTAAGGGACGGACCCCACGCGATCTCGGAAATGGTCGCCTCCATGTTGGTGGCCACGGCGTTAGGCGGCTGGTTGCACCAACCGATCACCCGGCAGCCGGAGCCGATGGGGTCGTACAGGGCAGCGAAAATCGTCGCGAGCCCGGCCGCGGCTCCAATGAGGGTGATCCAACCTGTTCGCCTGGCGTTCTGGGCCGAGGCGCACCAGGCGGATACGAGCCGGTTCCGCCAGCCGATGAGCGCCGCTAAAGGCGGGGCTCCAACGTCGTATTCCTGATCATCGCCCATGGCGCCACCTCGCCTGCTGCCACCCCTCCGGTCTGACGGAGCGTCGCCGTCTCGCTCGAAAGGGATTTCGTCCCAGCATGGGGCGGGCTCCTGGTTACGGCATCAGTACTTGTACGTATTTCGCAAACGGCATTGTATTGGCCTATCTGCGTCATTGCGTGCGCCTTCAACCGGATGCTGCGACTAGCCGTCAAGGTCGTTTCGACCGCGGACGTAACCGGTTACATCACGGAGAACGCAGCCGGACTTGGAAAGCGTCGCCGCGCGGTCGTCGCCCTCAATGTTTCCATGCGGTGAGGTGGGCGGCGCAGTGCTTGCAGTGGCGAAGAGACCCTGCCCCGCTCGACGCGCTGCCAGATCGATGTTTGCACGCGGTGACGTGAGGGCGCGTCGAGCTTTGCGAAGCGTGCATCGACACCCCGGAGTCATGACCACACCAGTACCACGGAGACGAGGCGCCCACCATGGGCGCCTCGTTCCATGTGTTGTGGGATCGATGCGAGGTGCCTACGCGGCGACCTTCTGGCCGTACGGGCGAACCGCCCTGGCCTCGGCAAGCGCCCAGGCCCACCAGGCGAGCTGGTCCAGCATCACCCGCGCCGCGCCGTTGACGCCTTCGGCGTCGTGCGGCTGGCCCGCCTCGTCGAACCGACCCCAGGCCCCGTGGAAGCTGACCGTCTCCCGGATCGTCATCGCGTGCAGTTCGGCGAAGACGACCCGCAACGGCTCGACCGAACGCAACCCGCCGGACATCCCGCCGTAGGACACGAGCCCGACCGGCTTGGCGTGCCATTGCGCGCTCAGGCTGTCGATCGCCGTTTTCAACGGGCCCGGGTAACTGTGGTTGTACTCCGGCGTGACGACGACCACCGCGTCGGCGGCGTCGATCCGGCGTCCAAAATCCTCGACATCGGGCGATGTCGCCATCGAGTCCGGGAAGTCCATCCCGAGGAGGTCGATCACGTCGACCTCGAAGTCGTCGTGCAGGCGCGCCGGCCCGGCCAGCCAGTTGGCGACGGTGGGGCCGAACCGGCCCTCCCGCACGCTGCCGATGACGATCGCCAGTTTCATTCGTTCCTGGATCATGGTGTTGCCCTTCCTGATGTCCCTCGATCGTGTGTTTCACGATCACCTTGCGCCAACCATAGTTCCTCAACTATGGTTGAGGTCAAGCAGCGTCCTGGCAAATGGGCAGGGGGTGGGCCCGGCGACAGGCCCGGACGGACGCGGGAGGACAATCATGCTGACGGTGGGACAGGTGGCGGCGCGGAGTGGCGTGGCGGTGTCGGCGCTGCACTTCTACGAGCGCAAGGGGCTGATCCGGAGCGAGCGAACCTCCGGCAACCAGCGGCGCTATCGCCGCGACACGCTGCGCCGGGTGGCGTTGATCCGGATCGCGCAACGTGTGGGCATCCCGCTGGCCGAGATCGCGACCGCTCTCAACGAGTTGCCGGATGCCCGGACGCCGACGCGGCGGGACTGGGAGCGCCTGTCCAGCCGCTGGCAAAACGACCTGGACGACCGGATTCGCCAGCTGCAGCAGTTGCGGGACGAGTTCACCGGCTGCATTGGCTGCGGCTGCCTGTCGATCGACATCTGCGCGCTCGCCAACCCCGGCGATTGCCTGGGCCAACGTGGTCCCGGCCCACGCCGCCTGATCGACACGGAGGCGTAGGGACGGCGCAATTGGTCGCTAACCCCTATTGTCATTCCAAGCTTGCGAGGAATCCCTGCGCGAAGCGCTCGACGGCGATGCCGGCGCCTGGGGTTGCGCAACCACTGCACCCCCTTCGGCGCCCATGTCGCTGCGGCGATCCAGCGGGGCGAGATTCCTCGACTGCCCCTTCGCTAACGCTCAGGGTTCGCTCGGAATGACGTAGGCTGGTTGGCCCGTTCGCTGACCACTGTTCACCCGGCTCACGATCAGGCTTCGTCCCAGCCGAAGGCGCCGAACCACTCGCCCCGGCGCCAGGTTTCGATCGCGGCGGCGACATACGGGATCGTGGTGTCGGGGAGCCGGCCCACTGGAACCCAGCGCAACTCGTCGCACTTCTCCGGTTCCAGGTTGCGCACCTCGCCGCTCCAGCCGGTCGTGGTGAGGAAGAAGTCAATCCGCTCGCTGTCTGGCGACAATCGGTGCATGACGCCGCACACGCTCGTGGCGGTCCGGTCGAGCTCGATCCCGGCCTCTTCGCGGGCCTCCCGGCACATCGCGTCGACTACGCCTTCGCCGCCGTCGAGGTGCCCGGCGATCACGCTGTACCGGCCATCCTCGTGCCCGGTGTTGAAGCGCCGGAGCAGCAGGATCTCGTCGTCTCGCAGCAGGAAAAGGTGGACGGCGACGGGCGCGGTAAAACGTTCGGGTGAGTGCGTCATTGATGCAAAGTGCCCCTTCGACGCCGACGGCCTATCGTGACGGCGTCGACTGGCGGTTACGGGCGGCTTTGCCGTCACGCGCCGAGGGCGAGAGTTTCTTCGTCCAGATGAACCAGGCCACGCCGCCGAGGATCGCGAGGTAGATCGGATAGTCGAGGTAGTCGACGAGGTGGGAGACATCCTCCCAGTTGTCGCCCAGCCACCAGCCGGCCACGATCAGGATCGTGTTCCACAGTCCGCTGCCGATCGCGGTGTAGACGATGAACGTCGTCAGGTTCATGCGGCGCAGGCCGGCCGGCAGCGAGACGAGGCTGCGTACGATCGGCACCAGCCGGCAGATCATGACCGCCGCGCCACCGTGGCGGTCGAACCAGCCGTTGGCCTTGTCGAGGTCGCCTTCGCTCACGGCGAACCACTTGCCGTAGCGGTTGATGAGCCAGCGCACGCGCGCGTCGCCGAACCAGAAGGCCGCGTAGTAGAGGATCAACGCGCCGGCCACCGCGCCCAGGGTGGCGGCCAGGATCACCGCCGGCAGCCAGAACCGACCTTCGCCGGCCAGAAACCCGGCCAGCGGGAGGATCGCCTCGGACGGGATGGGGGGGAAGACGTTCTCCAGCACGATCATCAGGAAGACGCCGATGTAGCCGGCCGACTCGACGAAATCCTTCGCCCAGTTCGTCAAATCACTCAGGAAGCCCAATGGAACCATCCCCTGTGGCGCGAGCACGGCGCCCTGTCTGGCTGGAATCGACGGCGCAGCCCAAACCGTGTCGGGCCGCGCCGGGGACAAGCTTAGACGAAAACGACATCGCTCGTGCCGGGGGTTAACCCAACCTTGTCAGGGCCGGGCGACGTGATCCCACTGGCTCATCGCCAGGCCCGGCGTGGTGGTGTCGACGATAGAGATCATCGCGAACGTGAGCACCGTGCAGCCTTCTTCAAGGTGCCCGCCCATCGCGATTTCGGTGTCCGAGAAGGTGACGTGGGCATGCACCCGGCCGTCGAGGATCGCGCCGGTCACGGTCAGGATGTCGTAGGCGCCTTCCCCCTTGACGAAGGCGTTGTCGGGCGGCATCACCGGCGTGGAGACGACGTGGAAGTGGTAGGCGCTGAGCGAGCCGACGCCGGCGAGGATCGCGCCGTGGGTGACGCCGCTCTCGGCGACGGCGTCGCGAATGCCCTGGAGGAGGTCCTGGCCGGGATCGAGCCGGATCATGAGGTAGCGGTTGGCGATCATTTCCTGGA
>JBGTNF010000136.1:0-7380 GCA_041743205.1 Thermomicrobiales bacterium
CTGCGCCGCAACTACCGACGCGTACGGCGTCGAGAAATCGACCAGCACGTCGCACCCGTCGATCAGGCCCGGCAGGCCAGCGGCCGTCGCCCGGCCCACGCCCCCGACCACAACAACCGAGGGATCGGTTTCGGCGATGGCAGCGATCTCCTGGCCCATCCGCCCGCCGATCCCGACCAGCCCAAGCCGCAGCGGCATCACGCCCACCATCAGGCCGCCACTCCGACTTCCACCTGCAAGGAGTCGGCCAGCTCTGGCCAGACCGTTTCCTCACCGGTTAGCACCCGGTTCGCGGTGTACGGACACGCCAGCAGCGCCCGGTAGACGCGCTCCCGTGATTCCGGCAGGAGCGGCGCCAGCGGCAGGCGCACCTCCGATGTCGTCATCCCCAGCAACTCGGCGGCGGCCTTGACCGGGACCGGGTTCGTCTCCACGAACATCGCGCCGCAGAGGTCGAGGATCGCGTGGTGGATCGTTCGCGCCCGCCCGTAGTCCCCGGCGAGGGCGGCGGCGGTCAGGTCGCTCCTCGCCCGCGGTGCGATGGTGCTGACCACCGAGACCACGCCCCGGCCGCCGACGCTCATGATCGGCAGCGTCAGCGAATCGTCGCCGGAGAGCACGGTGAACTCCGGACCGGTGAGCCGGATGATCTCGCTGGCGCGGTCGAGGCTGCCCGACGCCTCCTTGATGCCGATCACGGTCGGCAACTGCGCCAGGCGGGCGACCGTCGCCGCCTGGAGATCGCTGCCGGTGCGGCCCGGCACGTTGTAGAGCACGATCGGCAAGGCGCACCGCTCGGCGACGTGGCGGACGTGCTGGTACAGCCCTTCCTGCGTCGGGCGATTGTAGTAGGGCATGACGACCAGGGCGGCGGCGGCCCCAACGGCTTCCGCCTCGCGGGTCCGGGCCAGCGTCGACTCGGTGCTGTTGGTCCCGGTCCCGACCATCACCGGCACGCGGCCAGCGGCCTGGGACATGACGATCTCGACGATCCGCGCCGATTCGTCGGCGGTTAGCGTGGGCGTTTCGGCGGTGGTTCCGCAGGCGACGAGCCCGCTGACCCCGCCGACGATGTTGACTTCGACGAGCGAGCGCAGTGCGGGTTCGTCGAGCCGGCCTTCGCGAAACGGGGTGATCAGGGCGGTCCAGGTTCCGGAAAGGTCGAGTGTCGAGGGGCGGTTTTCCGTGGCGGTCATGGGGTGGTTCTCCAGCCGGGGTGGCCCCGTTTATCGGGTTGGCCCGGTAGTGGCCGGCCTTGTGCCGGCCAAAGCCTGACGGGTTCGAACGCTGCGAGCCTGAAACCCACGTCGTACTGGCCGGTCTTGTGCCGGCCACGGGCTTCAGGCGCGCGGCTTCTCACCGCGTTTGGCAAAGTCTGGAGATTGGGTTCGTAGGGCTGCCGAGCTTGTCTCGGCCCGACCGATTCGCGAACTCACGGACGGCGCCTCCAACGGCAAACACGCTGTCTGGTCTCGTTCGGAACCAGCCATGCGCCAGGTCGGGGATGACCACTTAAACGAAAAACACCGTCATCCCCCTGACTGGGGACGAGCGGTGTACGGCCCGTGGTACCACCCCTGTTTGCCGCGATCTTGCGATCGTCGACCTTCGTTGCACGGCGCCCATGGTGAAATCCGGCGACGTGGTGATCGCCAGGCATCGGCACGATGCATCGGCCCTGTAACGGGAGCCGCTTGCCCCGGTCATTCCGGGGCGCCCGTCGTCGCCTACTGAACTGGCAAGGCCAGCCGTTCGGGGCGCTGCTCGAGGGTCTTTTTCCCTGGCGATCCCGATCCCGCATCACAGCTCACGCGGTTCTCTGCATCGATCCTGCCAGGTACTCGTCCCTGTCATCACATGTGCGTCTTCAGTTGTGATGGTCACCATAGGCCGAGCCCTGGAGGGTTGTCAATAGGGCAAAACGAATGCGCTAAGATGATCGGAGAGCACGTTCGCCGCCAGGAGCCGCCCATGATCGCCCTGATCGAGAACAACCGGGACGCCATCGCCGCCCTCTGCCACGAATACGGTGTGCGGCGACTCGCCCTCTTCGGCTCCGCCGTCAAAGGCACATTCGATCCTGCCACCAGCGACCTCGACTTCGTGATCGAGATGGCGGACTACGGGCGTGGCGTCGCCGGGCGATTCATTTATTTTGCGAATGCGCTCGAAGCGCTGTTCGGACGCTCCGTCGACCTCGTCTTTGAATCGAAGATGCGCGATCTCGAGTTTCGCACCGAGGTGTTGTCCACAATGGAGGTAATTTTCGATGGCGACCGGAGCCGACAAGCGGTTGCGTGACGCATTGCTCGCGGCTGAAGAGCTTGCCTCGTTCACCGCGTCGAAGTCGTTGGCCAACTATGTCGAGGACAACGGACTGCGAAGGATCGTCGAACGGCTCCTGGAAATCATCGGCGAGGCCATCAATCAGGCAATCCGGATCGAACCTGACCTTGTCCACGAAATTCCGGATGCGCTCGTCATCGTTGGCATGCGTAACCGGATCGCTCACGGCTATGACGACCTCAATGACGACGTGATCTGGGACGCCGCCACCCTTGACGCGCCTGCTCTCGCCAACGTGCTGCGGCAGCTTCTCGATCAACGCCAGAATCGCGGGTAACCAATGATCGCCTTGATCGAGGACAACCGGGACGCTATCGTCGCCCTCTGCCAGCAGTACGGGGTGGCGCGACTCGCCCTCTTCGGCTCCGCGGTGAATGGCAGGTTCAATCCCGCCACCAGCGATCTGGACTTCGTCGTCGATCTCGGCGGGTATGAACGAGGCGTCGCCAGGCGCTACTTGGGGTTGATCGTCGCCCTGGAATCACTCCTTGGGCGGGAAGTGGATGTCGTCACTGTCCACCTTGGCGCCAGCGACGCGTTCCGGAGCGAACTCGAACGGACCGCAGTCACGATTTGTCAGCGCGAAAGCCAGTCAACCGCTGCGTGACGCGCTCAGTCAGGCGGGCCGCAGGTCGGCCCACGGCACCTCGTTGAGCAACGGCTCCCCGGCGCGGTAGCGTTCGACGTTGCGCCCGAACAGTTCCCACAGCCGGGCCTCCCGGCGCGGGCTCAGGGTCGAGCCCGAGATGTGCGGCGTTAACAGCGCGTTGGGCCATTCCCAGGTCGGGTCGTCGGGCGGGAGCGGTTCCCGGTAGTGGCTGTCGATCGCCGCCCCGGCGATCCAGCCTTCGGTCAGCGCGCGCCGCAACGCCGCTTCCTCGACGAGCTGCGCCCGGGCCGGGTTCAGGAGCATCGCCGTGGGCGGCAGGAGCCGGAGCTCGCGCTCGCCGAGCAACCCAACCGTCCGCGGGTTCAGGGCCGCCGTCAGCACAAGATAATCGATTTCGGGCAGGAAATCGTCCAGGTCAGCCATCGTGAAGGCGCGGTGCGGACACGTTCCGTCTGGGTCGCCCGTCCCGGCCGGCGTGAACCGCAACGGCGTCGGTCCGATCGGCGAGCGGTTCATCACCCACACCTCCAGCCCCAACGCCCGGGACAGGCGGGCCACCTCGCGGCCGATGCCGCCGTAGCCGATGATCCCCACCCGCCGCCCGCGCAATTCGGACTGGAACTTCGCGCGCCGGTCCCATTCACGCTCCCGCTGCGCGCGCAGCAGCTCCGGCAGGTCCCGCTCGAACGCCAGCATCGCCAGCAAGCACCACTCGGCGATCGGCACGTCGTTGACGCCGCTCGCGTTGGTGACGCGCACGCCCATCGCTTCCAGCGGCAGGCCGGCCACCTGCATGTACCCCGCCGATCCGAGCTGGAGCCAGGCGAGCCCGGTCATGGCGTCGAGGTTGGCCGGCGCGATGTCCGAGACGAGCACCGTGCAGCCCTCCGCCTGGTCCGGCGGCAGCGCCGCCCCTTCCGCGAAGAGTTCGATCCGCTCGAACGTCCAGTCCGGCGCGATCGACCGCGATTCCGCCAGGTAATGGTCCGCGATCGGCTGGGCGATCAAGACTCTTGGTCGTTCACTGCGCATTGGCCTCACCTCAGCATCTGCTTGCCCGGCACCGAGACGAATTCCTCGACCCCCGGCACGTAGGGATGGGCTGCCTTCAGCTCGTCGGTCAGCCTCACGCCGAGCCCCGGCGCGGTCGGGGCCTCGATCATGCCGTCGACCAGCCGCAGCGAATCGCCCCAGACCTCGGTGTGAAGCGGTCCCGCCGCCGGGGGAATCTCGACGATCAGCGTGTTCGGCGTGGCGAAGGCAGCGTGAACGTTCTGCATCACCGCCCCGCCGGACCCCCAGGCGTGGCTGGCCACCTTCCCGTTCCGGTGGGCGAACAACCGGCCGATCTCGACGAAATCGGTCAGCCCCAGCCAGGCGGCGTCGGGCTGGGCGACGTCGAAGCTGTCGGCCTCGGCAAAGCGCGCGAACTCCTCGAAGGTCGAGAGCGATTCGCCGCCCGCCACGCGCACCGTGGTCGAACGGCGCAGCTCGCCGTAGGCGCGGGCGTCGGTGTACGGCAACGGCTCCTCGAAGAAGTGGAGATCGTAGGATTCGAGCGCCGCCAGCAATCGCTGGGTCGTCGGCAGGTCCCACTGGTCGGGTCCGTGCCGGAACCCCATGTGCCCGTCGAGCAGGATCTTCACGTCGGGTCCGACGTGCTCACGCAGGGCGGCGACCTTGGCGACCTCGAACTCGACGATCGCGGCCGGGTTGCGGATCCTGCCCGACACGCCGGTGGTCTCATCGAAGTATCCGCCGCCGACCTTGAAGCCGGTGAAGCCGAGCCCAAGGTAGAAATCGACCTTCGCCAGCAACCGGTCGAGCGGCCAGTTGCTGGCGCCGCCCGTGGCGTAGGCCGGCAGGCGCTCGTGCCGCCTGCCACCGAGCAACTCGTACACCGGAACCCCCAGCAGCTTGCCCTTGAGGTCCCAGAGCGCGGCCTCGATCGCGCTGATCACGGTTGGTCCCAACCCGACCCGGCCCCAGTAGATCGAGCAATCGACCATCCGCTGCCGCAGCGTGTGGACGTCCAGCTCCTCGGCATGAAGGAGGATCGGCTTGAAGAATTCGACGATGAGCGGGACCACCCGCGGCAGGTGGTAGCCGAGGTAGGTTTCCCCGATCCCCACCAGGCCGGCGTCGGTATGGATTTCGACGAAGGCCGCGCTCCGCCGCGAGAGGGCAGCCAGCATCGACGGATCGTTGCTAATCGGCCCGGTCAACAGCACGGTCCGGACATCGGTGATCTTCATCGCACTTCCTCTACGCGCATGTTGGGCGCCGTCGTATGGCCCGCAACAGTCCGGCCAGCGCATCGTGACTCCTCACCCACCGTCATTCCGAGCTTGCGAGGAACCTCCCGGCGAAGCCGGTATGCGCCCGGCCAACCTGTTGTACCGGTTTCGCCGGGGGATCCCTCGTTCCTCGGGATGACGGTGGGTGAGGTGCTGGCAGCCGGCCACGATACGGTAGACCAATTATTCGGGACGGCAACCTTTCGGCGATCAGTCAACCGCGACGCGGACGTTGCCGCCGGCCTGGGAGGCCAGGATCGCCTCGATCAGGGCGACCGTCTTGCGCGCCTCGCGCGGCGGCGATTGCACCTCGCGCCCGGTCTCCAGCGCCGTCAGCAGGTCGACGATCCCCGCCTGCATCCCCTGCATCGAGCCCTTCGGCGTGATCGGTATCGTCGCCAGGCCGTGTTCCGTCTGGAGCAGGAGCACGGCGCCCGCATCGTTGGCGTGAATCCGGGCCTCCGACCCGAGGAGATCGACGCTCACCTGCTGGGTCGAGGACTTCATGCCGCCGAGGAAGGCGCGCACGCCGTTGTCGTAGGCGAGGTAGGCGTTAACCCCCGGTTCGAGGTCCGGCGAGCTCCCTCCGTCGCCGTTGTACCGAATTCCGTAATCCTCGAAACCCGGTTCCAGTTCGGCCACCGCCCAGGCCGGATCGCCCTCCGCGAAGTACGAGCAGAGGTCGAGGAAATGCGCGTGGTTGCGCCAGAGCATGGCCCTGGCCCCGCCGAAATGGATCGAGACCTGGCTCAGGGAGCCGATCGCCCCGGCCCGGATCGCCTCCCGGGCGGCGACGTAGGGCGGGCCCCAGCGCCGCGTGTTGTTGACGTTGACGATCACGCCGTGGCGCTCGATCGCCTCGATCATGGCGTCGACGTCGTCGAGGTCAGTGGAAATCGGCTTTTCGCAGAAGATGCCACGCACGCCGCTGGCTGCCGCGGCCCGCACCACGGCGCCGTGCAGATGATCGGGGGTCGCCACGCAGACCACGTCGAGCGCTTCCTCACGGAGCATCGCCTCGTAGTCGGCGTAGGAGCGGAGGCCGGGCCACGTCCCATCCCAGTTCGCGATGAACCGGTCGCACGCCTCGGGCACGATGTCGCACCCTGCCACGACCGTTGCCGAGGGAATCGCGGCAAGAGCCGAGAGGTGGCTGTGCGGCGCGGCGGAGCCAAGGACGGGATGCGACCCGGCGTTGGCCGGTTCCGACGCAATCCAGCTCAACCCGATGATCCCGACCCGATAGGTCTTCATGCAAACTCCCTGATGCATCCGTTATTAGATGGACGCCACCGAAAACTCCGGAAACTCCTCGTCGATTAATTGCCGCAACGCTTCGACGTGCCGCTCCTCTCCCGATTGGTACGGCGGCCGCACGGTCAGCGGCATCTCGGGGAGGATCCCGGCCGCGGTCGCGATCTTGCCCAGCGCCGGGGAGCCAGAGATTTCGGACCGCAGCGGGCGCCACTTGCTGAACAATCCGTCGATCCGTTCCCGCACCCGGGCCGCCCCGGCCCAATCTCCTTGCTGGCAGCGGGTCCAGAGGTCAAGTGCCACGTGTGGCGCGAGATTGGCCAGAAAGCTGTAGAACCCGCTCGCCCCGAAAAGGGAGCCGGGCACGATCTGGCCATCGACCACGAAGTGATCGAGACCGGGCGTGGCCCCGACGATCTCGATCAGGGATCCCACGTCGCCCCCGGTGTGCTTGCTGCCGACCAGGTTTGGCGCGACGTCCAGGACCAGCCGATAGTCCTCGCCGGTCATGAACCGGCCCGCCCGGGCGATGTTGTAGTGGATCAACGCCGTCTCCGGCAGCGCTTCCTGGAGCGCCGCGAAGAAGCGGAGGATTTCACCGTCGCTAAGCGGCACCCACGACGGCAGGGCAACCTGGATCCGGCCGATCCCATGTTCCCGCGCGATCCTGGCCCGTTCGATCACGCCCTCGGTGTGGCTCCAGGTGCACCCCATCTGGGCCGGCAGTCCGGCCTCCGATGTGCTGCGCCCGAACGCCTCGGCCAGCGCCGTAAACTCCGGCAGGTCGAGCACGTGCATCTCGCCGTCGGTCCCGGTGGTGTAGGCGCCGTGGAGTCCGGCCTCCGCGTACTGCGAAACCAGGGCGTCCACCAC
>JBGTNF010000137.1:0-2549 GCA_041743205.1 Thermomicrobiales bacterium
TCACCTGCGCCTGACACCAACACCGAAAATCGTAGGGGAGCACCTTGTGTCCTCCCGCTGCGTCCAGGTCGCGTAACCACGGGAGGACACAAGGTGCTCCCCTACCGAATCAGTTGCGACATGACGGGATGGGTACGGAGAACACATGAAGATCACGGACATCAAGGTCGAGACAGAAGTCGTGCCGGTCGAGCAGCAGTTCGTGTGGCGAAAAGGATTGCCGGGCTCGGGCACCGAGCAGGAGGTGATCCGGCTGACGGTGGAGACCGACGAGGGAATAACGGGGAAGTCCGAAGGCTGGCGTGGAACGATCATGCGCGACATCGTCGACCGGCGGCTGCGGCCCGACCTGATCGGGCACGACCCACTCATGAAGGAAGAACTCTGGAAACGGGTCTGGGAGCTCGACCGGCTGGAAGAAATCCCGATCTACGGCCTCGGTCTGGTCGACATCGCGCTGTGGGACCTGACCGCGAAAGCGGCGGAGTTACCGCTCTACAAGCTGCTCGGCGGCTACCGCAACCGGATCCCGGCCTACGCGAGCACCGTCACCTTCGGCACGGTCGAAGAGTTCCTGGACGTTGCCGACCAATGCCTGGCGGCCGGGTTCCGCGCAATCAAGCTCCACGCCTGGGGTGATCCGAAGGCCGACGCGCAACTGGGCCAGGCGCTCCGCAACCACGTCGGGCCGGACATCGAGCTCATGTACGACGGCTCGGCTGGTTTCGATCTGCTCGACGCGATCTACGTCGGCCGGGCGCTCGGCGAGGCGGGATTCCTCTGGTACGAGGAGCCGATGCGCGAGTTCAACATCGACGCCTACCGCCGCCTCCACGACAAGGTCGATATCGCCCTGCTCTCGGGCGAAACGTCGGACGGCGCGCACTACAACATCGCCGACTTCATCGCCAACGACGCCTGCGACCTGGTGCGAACCAGCACCCACTACAAGGGTGGTGTGACCGGGGCGATGCGGATCGCGCACCTCGCCGAGTCGTTCAACATGCGGGCCGAAGTCCACGGCGGGGGTCTGGCGAACCTGGCGATCGCCTGCGCGATCCCGAACACCACCTATTACGAGTCCCTGGTGCGCTCGAACCCGATCACCGTCGAGGACGGCATCGGGGCCGACGGCTGCATCTCGCCGCCGGACGTACCCGGCATTGGCTGGGGATCGACGTGGGCGGATGGGGCGTGGATCAGCGACCAGTTGGTCGAGGAACCGGTGTAGGGTCGAAACGGGCGATAGGCAATGACGCCCTCACCGACCGTCACCCCGAGGAAGAGGGATCCCCGGCGCAGCCGATAGGCTGCCGGCAGATAGCGGCGGATGCACAGTGGCGCTTTGCGCCACTGTGCATTGGCAGCACCATCTCAACCAACGTCCCGGGTGTCGCCGTGGGTGAGGATCGTGACGGCCAGCGAAGTGCCGTCGGGGCGGACGTGGTAGGCGCCGCCGAGGCCACTGACCGAGACGCGCCCGTTCGCAAACTCGATCATGGTGTCCTCATCCACTGCCCAGCCCTCGGGAACCAGCCCGGCCCGGACGGCGTGCATCAGCCGCGTCGGCGTGCCGTACTGCGAGGCGTGCACATCGACCGCGAAAGGCGCCAGGCCAATACCCTGGCGCACGTCCAGGTACTCCTCGTCTTCGCTGACGTCTTCCGAGCAAATGGCAAGATCCGTCAGGGCGGCGGCGCCTTGCCGCAGTTTCCAGCCACCCACAATGCCATCGACCGGGGCGATCATGGCGCCGGCCGAGAACCCCGCGTAGGGCATTCCCGATTCGACGCGCTCACGTAGCCACGAGCCGGCGGCGGGCACGATCGCGTCGTAGTAGGCCGGGGTCAGCCCGCCGCCGACGAGGATGCCGGCCGCACCCTCGACATCCGATTCCCGCAGGGGACGATCGGGCGAGACGAAAACGGGTTCGACAGCGGTGACGCCGATTGCCGCGAACGCCGCTTCCGATCGTGCGAAGTAGGCGTCACGGTCGTCCTCGTCGAGAAGGACGACCGCGATCCGGCCGCCATCGCCAACGGCGGCGGCGAATGGTCCATACGTGTGCGGAAATCCGGCCTCGTTCCAACCACCGCCTATCAGGAACACCGATCCTCGTGCCATCTCACGCCTCTCATCGCGTCGACTATTAACCAGCCCGCATTGTAGCGCTCGCGCGGGGTGCTTCGTTTCAGACAAGGCCGCGGGTGTGGGCGAACACGATCGCGGCGGCACGGTCGCGCAGGTCGAGCTTGGTCAGGATGTTGCCAAGGTGGGTCTTGACCGTGGCTTCACTGATGAAGAGGGCGGCGGCGACCTCGGCATTGGTGGCGCCCTGCCCGACCTCACGAAGCACGTCCCGTTCGCGCCCGGTGAGAAGGTCCGCCGCCTTCGGGCCCGTGGCTCCCCCGCGGCCAGTGACCCGGCGGTAGGTGTCGAGCACCTGACCGACAACCTGGGGATCGAGCCAGGAATCGCCGCCGGCCACGGCGCGGGGGGCGCGCACGATCTCCTCGCCGGGGGCATCCTTGAGGATGAACCCGGTCGCG
>JBGTNF010000138.1:0-9073 GCA_041743205.1 Thermomicrobiales bacterium
TTCAATCCCCGCCCCATCCGAAGACAGGGCGCAACAAGGGTCGGGCGGATGCCAGATTCCACGCCCTTTGCGTTTCAATCCCCGCCCCATCCGAAGACAGGGCGCAACTTCAGGAGCGCCGGGACGCCGCGAAAGCAGCGCGTGTTTCAATCCCCGCCCCATCCGAAGACAGGGCGCAACTCTCGTCGACACAGAGCGCGCCTATCAGCGCCGGCAGTGGGGCGAGTTTCAATCCCCGCCCCATCCGAAGACAGGGCGCAACCTGCTCTTCGAGCCGGTTCATCACGGGGAGATCGAGTTTCAATCCCCGCCCCATCCGAAGACAGGGCGCAACCTCGTTGATGCGACGGATCAGCGTCTTGTGCGTCTCGCGTTTCAATCCCCGCCCCATCCGAAGACAGGGCGCAACGTGGGAAGCCGTCGTGCTCTACGACGACAGCCGGCCGGTTTCAATCCCCGCCCCATCCGAAGACAGGGCGCAACGGGCGCGCGCCCTGCTGGTGGTGGATGCCGCGGGTCCCGTTTCAATCCCCGCCCCATCCGAAGACAGGGCGCAACCCAGTGCCGCTACCCCGTACGGCAGTTGTGTCGTGTTTCAATCCCCGCCCCATCCGAAGACAGGGCGCAACGAGCCCGGTCGACAGCGCCGGCATCGCCACGCCGCGGTTGTTTCAATCCCCGCCCCATCCGAAGACAGGGCGCAACCCCGCGGGCATTCCTTCCCGCTCCAGCGTTTGTGGTTTCAATCCCCGCCCCATCCGAAGACAGGGCGCAACGAGCCGATCGCCGGCGTGCCGAATGGTCGCCATATCGGTTTCAATCCCCGCCCCATCCGAAGACAGGGCGCAACCACGCCCCACCGCGCGATTTCCGCCGCCGCCTGGTCGTTTCAATCCCCGCCCCATCCGAAGACAGGGCGCAACGGCGCTTTTCGGGTGATTTTTGCCGGTTTTCTGTCGTTGATGGCCGCGCCAAGAGCCACCACGACGCCGAATCTGGCGTTTCCGACGCACGTTGCCGCCTGATTCCACCTCATCATTGCGCGAACCTCCTGCCTGCGTCAACCACCACTGGTGGTTCGCGCACGCCCTTTCGACAGCAGGAAACCAAACCCGACGGCCAGGCCGGTGGCCCGGTGTGCAGCCGCCCCGGTCGCGCGGCATGTATGATGAAGGGGCGAATCATCGCGCCCCGAGCCGAACTGACGTTCCTGGCCACAGAAGTCGACTGCCCACGTCGGCCTCCCCATCCCTGCCGAGTGCCCGAATGGATCTGCTGAAACAGTTCTTCGCCTATTACAAGCCGTGGAAAAAGCTCTTCTACATCGATTTCGGCAGCGCCGTGGTGTCGGGTCTTCTGGAGCTCGCCTTCCCGATCGCCGTCGCCATCTTCATCGACGACCTGCTCCCCAGCGGCGACTGGAACCTGATCATCGCGGCCTCGATCGGCTTGCTCCTGATCTACGTCATCAACACCGGCCTGATGGTGGTCGTCACCTACTGGGGCCACATGCTCGGCATCAACATCGAAACCGAGCTTCGCCGCCGGTCCTTCGACCATATCCAGAAACTGTCGTTCCGGTTCTTCGACAACCAGAAAACCGGTCACCTCGTCGGCCGCGTGACCAAGGACCTCGAGGAAATCGGTGAGGTCGCCCACCACGGCCCGGAAGACGTCTTCATCGCCATCATGACCTTCATCGGGGCCTTCGCGCTCATGTTCGCGGTCAACCCCCAACTGGCGCTGATCACCGCCTGCATCGTCCCCTTCACCGGTTGGGTCACCACCCGCTACGGCGGGCGCATGGCCCGTACCTGGCGCAGCCTCTTCGGCCGCGTCGGCGAGTTCAACGCCCGGATCGAGGAGAACGTCGGCGGCATCCGCGTGGTCCAGGCCTTCGCCAACGAGGATCACGAGCGTGCCCTCTTCGCCACGGACAACGAGAGCTACCGCAAGACCAAGCTCGACGCCTACCGGATCATGGCCGCCTCGATGTCGCTCAGCTACTTCGGGATGCGCCTGACTCAGCTGGTCGTGATGGTGGCCGGCACCTACTACGTGATGGAAGGCCAGCTTTCCAACGGCGAGTTCGTGAGCTTCCTGCTGCTGGTCGGCGTCTTCTTCCGGCCGGTCGAGAAGATCACGTCGGTGCTGGAGATCTATCCCAAGGGCATCGCCGGCTTCAAACGCTATCTCGAACTGCTGGCGACCGAGCCGGATATCCAGAACGCGCCGGACGCGATCGCCGTCGCCAACCTCCGCGGCGACATCACCTACGAAAACGTGACCTTCGGCTACACGTCGGACCGGCCCGTGTTCCGGAACCTCGACCTCACGATCCACTCCGGGGAAACAGTCGCCTTCGTCGGGCCGTCCGGGGCCGGCAAGACCACGATCTCGGCCCTGCTGCCGCGCTTCTACGAGATCGACGGCGGGCGGATCGCGATCGACGGCATCGACATCCGGCAGATGACGCTGGCCTCGCTGCGGCAGGAAATTGGCATCGTCCAGCAGGATGTCTTCCTCTTCGGCGGCACGATCCGCGAGAACATCGCCTACGGCAAGCTCGGCGCCAGCGAGGAGGAGATCCAGGCGGCGGCGCGGCGAGCCAAGCTCGACCGGGTCATCGCCGACCTTCCGGGCGGGATGGACACGATCATCGGGGAGCGCGGCGTCAAGCTCTCCGGCGGCCAGAAGCAGCGGATGGCGATCGCCCGGATGTTCCTCAAGAACCCGCCGATCCTGATCCTCGACGAGGCCACCTCGGCGCTGGACACCGAAACCGAGCGGGCGATCCAGGCCTCGCTGGCGGAGCTGGCCGTGGGCCGGACAACCCTGGTGATCGCCCACCGGCTGGCGACGATTCAGAACGCCGACCGGATCGTGGTGGTCGATGAAACCGGCGTCGCCGAGCAGGGCCGGCACGACGAGCTGGTGCTGAACGAAGGCATCTACCGCCGCCTCCATGAGGCGCAATTCGGCCTCGCCACGCGGTAAGCGCCTGCTGACGGAAACATTCCCCATCTGGTCGTTCGTAGGGGCGGCAGCGAAGCGAGCCAGCGGGCATCAAGCCTCCCAACGCTGGAACTGGCCTGCCCGCGTGTGTCCGCCCGCTCCCTCCTCTTGCAGTCACACGTCGTGTGCCGGCCCGTACTCGCTGGACCCGGCGATGCCGCATACGGTCACGCTGTGACGGCACACTGGATCCGGTCGCCATTCCTTGAGCGGGCGGCTCCGTTCGACACACGCGTGCATGGCGGATCCGAAAGGCGAAGGCTTGATGCCCGCTGGTTCGCCCCTACGAATGCCGGAGGTTGCATCGAACGCCAACCTTCGGTCCCTCCCCGGTCGTACCCCCACCTTGCTGGAATCTGGCCAATCCGCACAGGCGAGGCTCGCCTCGTGCCCTTTCGTGCCGCATTCTGCACTGACCATCACTAAAATTCCCTTGCGCGGTTAGTAACGAAATGCTAAAGTGGCGACGTTCGTTTGAAACCCAGATCGCTTCTCCCGAGGAGAGCCGATGTCCGCGAAGCGGATCACCATCACCGATATCGCGCGGGAAAGCGGCGCCTCGCCCACCACCGTCTCGCTCGTGTTGCGCGACAAGCCGGGCATTGGCGCCGGCACCCGCGACCGCGTGTTGGCCGCCGCCCAGGCGCTTGGGTACGAACGCAAGTCAACGTCGCTGAGTCAGGCTGGATCCGTCACCACGGTGGCCATCCTGTTCCGGGCGCGGACGCGCTCGCCGCACGACCGCTCGCTGGGCGTCAACCCGTTCTACTCATGGGTGCTAACGGGCATGGAATCGATCGCCCGGCTGAAACGAATGAACCTGCTCTACGGAACGCTCGCCGTCAACGGCCGCAATGAGGTCATCGATGCGCCCGATCACCTGCTCTCGCAATCGCTCGACGGCGTCATCGTGGTCGGCGCGTTCGCCGAGTCTGCCATCGAGCGGTTGCTGGGCCACCGCTCGTTCCCGGTGGTGATGGTCGATGGCGCGGGCTCGCCCCGGAGTTTCGATGTCATCGCCTCGGACAACGAGGGCGGCGCCCGGACGGCGGTCGAGCACCTGATCGGGCATGGGCACCGCCGGATCGGCCTGGTGTCCCGGATGAGCGGGTCCAACCCGAATTTCGAGGAGCGGGAAGCCGGCTACCGGGCGGCGATGACGGCGGCCGGGCTAACGCCGGTGATCGGCCGGATCGAGGATGAGGACGTCACCCCGGCCTTCGCGCACGTTCTCGCCGCCGAACCAGGGCTGACCGCCCTCTTCTGCGTTAATGACCAGTTCGCGCTCGACGCCGTCAAGGCGGCGACCAGCTGGGGCTACGATGTGCCGGCGACGATGTCGATCGTCGGCTTCGACAACACCGACCACGCGATGGCGGTGGAACCAGGGCTGACGACGATGAACGTGGACAAGGTCGGCATGGGCAGGCAGGCGATCCGGGCCCTGGAGTATCGGACGGAGTGGCCGGAGGCCGCTCCCAGTTGTTTGGTGCTGTCGCCGCGGCTGATTACCCGGGGCACTGTTGCCACTGTTGCCTCGCCTGCCGCCACGCTTGAGGCCCAGCCCGCCGTCGCGGCGGTAGCGAACCGGACCGAACAGATCGCTGCAGGCTGAAAGGGAGACCATGAGCGCCAAGGGGACCACGCCCGCCTCCATCCAGGGGTCCGGGCAAGGCGGAACATCGAAGTGGCAGCAGATCGTCCAGGACCGCTGGATGTACCTGTTCATGGCCCCGGGCCTGATTTACTTCCTGCTGTTCGTCTATTTCCCGCTGGCCGGGAACGTGATTGCGTTCAAGAATTATTCGCCGTTCATCGGGATCCAGGCCAGCCCGTGGGTGGGCTGGGCCAATTTCGAGCGGCTCTTCACCGATCCAAATTTCAAACAGGCGCTGGTCAACACGCTCCAGATCGAAACGCTGCAACTCATCTTCGCCTTCCCGGCCCCGCTGATGCTGGCGCTGCTGCTCAACTCGCTGATCAGCGAGTCGGTCAAGCGCTCGATCCAGAGCATCGTCTACCTGCCCTACTTCCTCTCCTGGGTGATCGTGATCGCGCTCTGGCAGCAGGTCTTCGGCGGGGCCGGCGTCATCAACCAGCCGCTGCGTGACGCCGGGCTGGACCCGATCAGCATCATGGACAACCCCGGCTTCTTCAAATACCTGGTCGTGCTCCAAAGCATGTGGAAGGAGATCGGCTGGGGCACCATCATCTTCCTTGCCGCGCTGACCAAGATCGACATGCAGCTGTACGAGGCGGCGGCGATGGACGGCGCCAACGGGCGGCGGCGGCTGCTGGACGTGACCCTGCCGGGGATTCGCGGCATCGTCATCCTCCTGCTGATCCTGCGCATGGGCTCCATGTTCTCGACCGGGTTCGAGCAGTACTTCCTGCAACGCGGCGCAGTCGGACCTGCGGCGGCCGAGGTCCTCGACACGCTCGTCTACACGCTTGGGTTCCAGTCCGGCCAATGGAGCTTCGGGGCGGCGGTGGGCCTTGTTCGCGGCATCGTGGCCGCGATCCTGATCCTGGGCGCCAACTGGCTGGCCAAGAAGTTCGGTGAAGAGGGGTTGCTCTAATGGCCAACGCGACGCGAGAACTTTCCACTCCGATCCGGGGCGCCGGGCAGGGCGCGTTCTCCCGGCTCTTCAATAGACAGCGGGGCGAGTCCGGCCGGCCAGTCTGGATGGAAAAACCCGGTCCGCTGATGTCGGTCGCCAAGGCGCTGACGCTCCTCATCATCGTCATCATCATGCTCTTCCCGATGGCCTACGTGCTGGGGATCAGCTTCTCGTCGCAAGCCGATGCGGCGCGCGGCGGGATCGTGCTCTGGCCGCAGAACCCGACGCTGGACGCCTACCGGGCGATCCTCGGCGGCGGCGTGGTCAGCCGGGCGTTGCAGGTCAGCTTCGGGCTGACCCTGTTCGGCACCGCGGCCCAGATGTTCTTCACCGCCACGATGGCCTACGGGCTCTCGCGCATGACCGTGATCGGCGCCAAACCGGTGCTCTACGTGGTGCTCGGGGCGATGATCTTCAGCCCCGGCATGATCCCCAGCTACCTGCTGGTCAAGGAGCTCGGGCTGATCAACACCTACCCGTCGCTGATCATTCCCGGCCTGATCAGCGCGTGGAACCTGATCATCGTCCGCAACTTCTTCATGAATATCCCGCGTGAGCTGGTCGACGCCGCCCGGATCGACGGGGCCAACGACGCCCAGGTTTTCACTCAGATCATCCTCCCGCTCTCCAAGGCGGTCCTCGCGGTGGTCGCGCTGTTCTACGGCGTGGCGATCTGGAACAGCTTCTTCAACGCCATCCTCTATCTCAACGACACGGCGAAGTGGCCGATCCAGCTGGTGCTGCGGCAGTACGTGCTGCAGGGAACGAATCTCGCCAGCGCGGAAGGATTGCAATCGGGGGCCGCGCCGCCGCCGGCCGAGACGATCAAGATGGCGATCGTGGTGATCGCCACGGTGCCGATCCTCGTCGTCTACCCGTTCCTCCAGAAGTACTTTACCAAGGGCGTGCTGACCGGGTCGATCAAGGGCTGATCGACACTGGAGCCATACGCGTACCGTTCGCGAACGTATTCGACCGGGCCGAAACAGGCGGACCTGCGGAGGATTTCGAAGCTTCACTGGTAGTGGCCGCCCTTGTGGCGGCCTGGAGGCAGCCGATGGCCGCCTCAGGGGTGGCCTCAAGGGTGGCCAAAAGGGCGGCCACTACCAGGCATCGGACCGCAGAAGCAGGAGGTAACGCCGGCCAGCAACGTCCCGCACGAAAACGACAGCCACCACGCAAAAACCGGACCAACGCGCGCACGTTGGTCCGGCCAGAATCCGACGACCCCCAGGAGGAATCATCGTGAGCGAATCGTACAGGAATCGGAAGCACCACGTGAACCCGGCGTCAACAGCGGGCAAACCGATCGAACGGCGGTCCGTGCTCAAGGGCGCGGCCGGCGTGGCGGGAGCCGCGGCGATCGGTCCCCGGATCACCTTCGCGCAGGACGCCAGTCCCGCCGCCAGCCCGGCCAGCGAACAGACGGTCGTGCCATCGGGCGTCGACGGCGTGCCCGATGTCTACCTGCAGTACCCGGACCCGCAGGTGACGTACGACGGCGTGCCCGGCAACGGTGGCACGGTCCGGGCGTTCACCATCTCCTACGCCCCGCCGCCCACCCCGCGGGACGACAACCAGTACTGGCAGGAGCTGGAGCGCCGGCTTGGCGTGACCTGGGAAATCGACATCACGCCGCAGCCCAACTTCGGCGAGAAGTCGGCCGTGTATCTCGCCGGCGGCGATCTGCCCGACCTCTTCTACATCAACCCGGGCCAGAACGCGGAGCAGCAGTACCAGGCGCTGGCCCAGGGGGCCTTCCTGGACCTGACGCCGTATCTCACGGGCGACTCGCTGGCCCAGTTCCAGAACCTTTCGACGTTTCCGCAGTTCCTCTGGGACAACCAGAAGTTCCAGGGCAAGATCTTTGGCGTGCCGAAACCCGTGTCCCGCGCGGGCGGCTACGGCTATTACCGGACCGACTGGGCCGAAACGCTGGGCCTGGAGACCAACGGCGATCCGGAGAGCGCCGGCGCCCTGCTGACCGCCTTCGCCACCGGCGATCCGGACGGCGATGGCTCGGCCAACACCTGGGGGGCAGGCCGTTTCGGCGGCGGCTGGATCGGCTGGGACAACCGCAACGCCACGAACTCGTTCCGCCTGCCCCAGGGCTGGCGCCTGAACGACGACGGCACGCTGGTCAACATGATCGAGACCGACGAGTACCGCGAGGCCATCCAGTACCTGACCGATCTCTACGCGGCCGGTTCCTATCACCCCGACTCGGCGTCGATGACCTTCGCCGACGCCCAGAACGCGTTCATCGCCGGCGCCACCGGCTTCCATTTCGAAGGATTGACGTCCTTCTACGGCGTCGGCAATGTCGGCTGGCGGCAGCAGGAAGCGAATCCGGCGGCCCGCATCGGCCACCTGCCTTCGGTGGGCGCCGACGGCCAGCCGGGCGTGACCTGGAACGGCTCCGGCTTCTTCGGCTACGTCGCCATTCCGGCCAGCCTCGGGGGCGACGAGGAGCGGGTGCTCGAACTCCTGCGGATCTGCGATTACCTGGCTGCGCCGTTCGGCAGCGAAGAGCAGCTCTTCCTCGGCAACGGGATCGAAGGGGTTCACTTCGACTTCAATGAACAGGGTGCCCCGATCGTCAACGATCTCGGCCGCCAGGAAAAGGGCGATCTCGTCTACTTTATGAACGGGCTCGAAACCCTCTTCTACCCGACCGAGCCCGAAGTCGGCCTGGAGGTCCAGGCCGTGCTCAAGGAAGCGATCGCGATCGGCATCGACGATCCGACCCTGGTCCTCTTCTCGCAGACCAACATCGACCAGGGGCCGATCCTCGACCAGCTCGGCGCCGATTCGATCAACCCGATCGTGACCGGCCGTGAGGCGTTCGACGCGCTCGACGCCGCGATCGAGGCCTGGAAGTCCCAGGGCGGCGACCAGATCCGCCAGGAATACGAGCAGGCGTTGCAGGACCTGGGCTAGAGATCGTGCGGGGCGGCAACATGTCGCCCCGCCGTCTGCGGCCCTCCGACATCATGACGCCAGGCCATCGCCAACCGGTTCACCGTTCCCTGGGGGAACAAGGAGCATTCGTTCGTGACGATACCCCGCAAGAACCTGAATGCGTCGACGCCGTTCGTGTCACGCAAGACCCGGCGCATCGATCGGCGGTCCGCGGTTGCCTGCGCGGCCGGCGGGGCAGTCGTCACGGCGCTGGCGCCGCGCATCGTGTTCGGGCAGGAGGCGACACCGCCGGCTGGCGGGCAGGCGGTAGTCCCCTCCGGGGTCGAAGGCGTGCCCGATGCCTACCTCCAGTACCCGGACCCGCAGGTGACGTACGACGGCGTGCCCGGCAACGGCGGCACGGTGCGCGCCTTCACTATTGGGTACAATCCGCCGCCAACCCCGCGCGACGACAACCAGTACTGGCAGGAGCTCGAACGGCGCCTTGGCGTGACGTGGGAAATCGACATCACGCC
>JBGTNF010000139.1:0-5423 GCA_041743205.1 Thermomicrobiales bacterium
CACCGTGATTCTCTTTGGGGCGGCCCCGGGTGCCCCCCCGTGGTGGCGGGTTGCGCGGGCGGCCACACGGGGCCTCCCCTACGAGAATCATGCATGGGCCACCGCTCGCAGAGGAAATCCATCAGGGAGGACATATGGTCATCGCCACCCGCCTGCACGATGAGATCGATGAAATCCTGCCGGGCCTGATCGCCGACCGGCGTTACCTGCACGAGAATCCGGAACTTGGCTGCGAAGAGTTCGTGACGTCCGCCTTCGTGATCGATCGCCTGCGGTCGCTCGGCGTCGAGGATATCCGCACGGAAATCAACGTCACCGGCGTCACGGGATTGATCCGGGGCACGGGCGCCGCCACCGACGCCGAACGAGTCGTTCTCGTCCGCGCCGATATGGACGCCCTCCCGATCCACGAGGAAAACGACGTCGAGTACCGGTCGCAGGTCGACGGCAAGATGCACGCCTGCGGGCACGACGCCCACACCGCCATCCTGCTCGGGCTGGCCCGCACCTTGGTCGGTCGACGTGACGAGTTCGCGGGCACGGTCAAGCTCCTCTTCCAGCCGTCGGAAGAACGTGGGCCGGGCGGCGCGAAGATGATGATCGAGGCTGGCGTGCTCGAAGACCCGCACGTCGACGCCTGTTTCGCCCTGCACATGGCCCAGGACGCGCCGCTCGGCACGATCGTCGTCAAGGACGGTCCGCTGCTGGCCGCGTCCGACCGCTTCTCGATCGACATCCAGGGCAAGGGCGGACACGCCGCTCACCCGGACAAGACGGTCGATCCAGTCGTCGTCGGCGCCCACGTCATCACCGCCTTGCAATCGATCGTCTCCCGCAACGTCGATCCGATCGAACCCGCCGTGGTCACGGTTGGGTCACTGCACGCCGGCCACGCCGCCAACGTGATTCCCGACACCGCCCAGATCCTTGGCACGGTGCGGACCCTCAACCCGGACGTCCAGGCCCTGATCGTCAAGCGGATCGAAGAAATCGCCGTCGGGGTCTGTTCGGCGCTGGGAGCATCCGCCACGTTCGATTACACCTACGGCGTTCCGGCCACGATCAACGATCCTCGCGCGGTCGCGATCGTCCGCGAGGCGGCGGCCGAGGCCGTTGGCGAGGACCGGCTAATCACCCCGAACCCCTCAATGGGCGGCGAAGATTTCTCGTTCTTCCTGATCGAGCGGCCCGGGGCCATGTTCATGGTTGGCAGCAACAACCCGAACAGGGGGCTCACCTGGGGCCATCACCACCCCCGGTTTGATATCGATGAGGAATCGCTCGCCAGTGGACTCGAAACCATGACCCTGACCGTGCTCGCGTACCTCGATCGCGGATTCGCCGCCGGGGCTGGGGAGGAATGACCATGCCGACGCTGACCGGGCTGCACGAAGAGATCGACGAGATCCTGCCGGGCGTGATCGCCGATCGGCGCCACCTGCACGCCAACCCGGAACTCTCGTTCCACGAAACCGTGACCGCCCGCTTCGTCGCGGACCGGTTGGCCAGTCTCGGGGTGGCCGACATCCGGACCGGCGTCGGCGGCAACGGCGTGACCGGGCTGATTCGCGGGACTGGCTCAGGGCCCGGCGCGGAACGGGTCGTCGCGGTGCGGGCCGACATGGATGCCCTTCCGATCACGGAGGAGAGCGACCAGGAGTTCGCCTCGTCCGTGCCCGGCCTGATGCATGCTTGTGGCCACGACGCCCACACCTCCATGTTGCTGGGCCTGGCGCGCGTGTTGCTCGAACGCCGGCAAACCTTCGCAGGCACGGTGAAGCTGCTGTTTCAACCCGCCGAGGAGCTACCACCCGGCGGCGCGATCGCCATGATCCGGGACGGCGCGCTGGAAGACCCGCCCGTCGATGCCGTGCTCGGTCTCCACGTCGCGTCGGACATCGACGCGGGCAAGATCGGGGTCCGGGAGGGACCGGCCTCGGCCTCCGGCGACATGTTCACGATCCGGATCCGGGGCAAGGGCGGGCACGCCGCCCGGCCTCAATCGGCGGTCGACCCGATCGTCGTCGGGGCGCAGATCGCAACGTCGCTGCAGGCGCTGGTTTCGCGCAACGTCGATCCGATCGCGTCCGGCGTGGTCTCGGTCACCGCCTTCCTGGCAGGCGAAGCGTTCAATGTGATCCCGGACACCGCCGAATTGCGGGGAACGGTGCGGACCCTCGATCCCGAGGTCCGGGAACTGCTCGAACGGCGGTTGACCGAAACCGCTGCCGGCATCGGCGAAGCGATGCGGGCCGAGGTCGAGGTCGATTACGTTCGCGGCTACCCGAGCGTGCTCAACGACTCGGCCATGTACCTGATCGTGCGCGAGGCGGCGGCAGCGGCCGTTGGCGACGACCGGGTGATCGAATTGCCGCCGAGCATGGGCGGCGAGGACTTCTCGTACTTCTCGCTGGAGCGCCCAGCCTTCTTCTTCATGGTGGGCGTCCGCAACGAGGAGCGGGGCATCGTCTGGCCGCACCATCACCCGCGCTTCGACCTCGACGAGGAAGGCATGGCGCCGGGCATCGCCACGATGGCGCTGGCGGCTACATCGTTCCTCGAACGCGGCATTTGACGACCGGCACGGAACACAAGAAATGGCGCATCCAGAGTTGGCCGCAGATCATCGCACATTCTTCGCATGGCTCCACAGAAAGAGGACACATCGCATGGTTCTGGCAACCGAGTTCCGTAAAGACGTAGACGAAATCCTGCCGGGCGTGGTCGCCGACCGGCGTCATCTGCACGAAAATCCCGAACTGGCGTTCGAGGAATATGAAACGTCGAGGTTCGTCGCCGAGCGGCTGGCCAGCCTTGGCGTTGAGGATATCCGGACCGGGATCGGCGGCACCGGCGTGACGGCCCTGATCCATGGTGGAAAACGCAACACAGGTGAAGGCAAGGTGGTCATGGTCCGCGCCGACATGGACGCCCTCCCGATCCTCGAAGAGAACGACGTCGAGTACAAATCCACGAAACCGGGCATCATGCACGCCTGTGGGCACGACGCCCACACCGCCATGTTGCTGGGCCTCACGCGGTTGCTGGCGGACCGCCGGGGCGATTTCGCGGGCACCGTCAAGGTCCTCTTCCAGCCGGCCGAGGAAGTGCCGCCGGGCGGCGCGATCGGCATGATCCGCGACGGCGCGCTGGAAGACCCGCGGGTCGACGCCGTGCTGGGGCTTCACGTTTCGTCCGAGACGCCGGCCGGGAAGATCGCAATGCGGGCCGGGGCCGGGTCGGCGTCGTCTGACCGGTTCCGAATCACGATCCGGGGCAAGGGCGGCCACGCCGCCTCACCGCACGAGACGGTCGATCCGATCGTCATCGGTTCCCAGATCGTGCTGGCCTTCCAGACCCTCGTGTCCCGCGAGACGGACCCAATCGCGTCCGCCGTCGTTTCCACCACCGCGTTCATCGCCGGCGAGGCGTTCAACGTGATCCCGGATACGGCGGAGCTGCGCGGCACGGTGCGGACCCTCGATCAGGACGTACGCGAACGCCTGGAAACACGCCTGACCGAGATCGCGACGGGCATCGCCCGAGCGGGAGGCGCCGACGCCCAGGTCGATTTCATCCGTGGCTACCCCGGCATCGTCAATGACGAGGCGATGACTGACCTGGTCCGCCGGGCGGCGATCGCCGCGGTTGGGGAGGACAACGTGATCGAGTCGCCGATCGGGATGGGCGGTGAGGATTTCGCCTACTTCTCGCTGGAGCGACCCGGTTGCTTCTTCAACGTTGGCATCCGCAACGAGGAGCGCGGCATCGTCTGGGGCCATCACCACCCCCGGTTCGACGTCGAGGAAGAGGGCTTGAGCGCCGGGATCGCCACCATGGGCGCGGCGGTCTTCGCCTACCTCGACTCCTAAACCAGTGCACCATCCCCGCTAGACGAAACGGCCCGGCATCGCTGTAGGATCGTGGTTGCGTAGGTGTAGTCATACTCGCCGTAGGGGCGGTACCCCCGATCGCGAGCGGGTACTTCGCAACGACGTGCAGGGGTGTCCGCCCAGATCTAGGCAAAAGGCGCCGTTCATGTTGCCACCACAAGGGCGGACACCCCTGGATCATGGTCTGCCAGATCCGGTATGCGACCGGGGGTACCGCCCCTACGACGAGCGCGTCGGCGGTCCGGAAGCGCACTTGCCGCGTCCTTGACATTCGCTGCCACGTCAGCATACGATCGCCGCATTCCCGTGCGAGCGCTTCCACCCATACCGTCGTTCGACGTGTCGAGTCCCGGTTACCGTGCCGTTGCGCGCTCCGGACCCGGCCAACTGGCAGGATCGGCCGGCTCATGGTGCGAGACCCACGTCGCCTCAACTTGGATGACATCGCCGAAATGGCAGGCGTGTCGCGCTCGACTGTCTCGCGCGTGCTCAACGACGATCCGAAAGTGAGTGACGGCGTCCGCGTCCGCGTTCGCCAGGTGCTGACGGAAACCCGTTTCCACCCCAACGCCGCGGCCCGCTCCCTCGCCACCCAGCGCACCGGCATCATCGGCCTCGTCTTTCCCCGCGTCTTCACGATGATGTTCACCGATCCCTGGGCGTCCGTCCTGATCAAGGGGTGTCTCGAAGGAGGCGAACGGGCCGATCTCAGCCTCGTTCACATGCTTGTTTCCACCGACGACGAGTCGTCCATTGACCGCTTCTTCGAGCGCTCGGTGATGGGCCGCCATCTCGACGGCGTGATTCTCGCCTCCCACGTGTTGGGAGACAAGCTCGTCGCCAGGTTGCAGGCGAGCGATTTCCCGTACGTCCTCATCGGCCGCGACCAACCCCTGGCCGCGAACTTTGTCGACATCGACAACCGTCTCGCGGCCCGGATCGCGACCCAGCACCTGATCGACCACGGCTACCGGCGGCTCTGCCACCTCAGCGGCCCGCCCGATCTCGTCATCGCGCTCGATCGCCAGGCCGGCTTCTTCGACGCGATCCGCTCCGCGGGCCTCGATCCCGGATCGCTGCAGGTCGAGTGCGGGAACTTCGAGCAGGTCACCGGGTTCGAGGCTGCGCTGCGCCTGTTCCAGGGAGCCAACGCGCCAGACGCGATCTTCGTCGCCAATGACGCGATGGCGATTGGCGCGATCCAGGCCGCCCGCGAGCTGGGCGTTCGCGTTCCGGAGGACGTGGCGATCGTTGGGTTCGACGACATCGACATGAACCGCATGTTCCGTCCCCACCTGACCACCGTCCGGCAGCCAAGCGACGCCCTTGGGCGCACCGCCGTCGGGCTGCTGTCTGCCTTGATCGCCAATCCAGTTCCTGCCCCCGCGCAGCGCTGGCTTTCCGCGGACCTGATCGTTCGCGGCTCGTGCGGGTGCTCGTTCGCCGATAGTCGCATCGACGGCGTACGGTACGGACCGGATAGCAGTCCCTACGGCTCGGGGCCCGAACACCTCGTTGCCCAGAACTGAT
>JBGTNF010000140.1:0-6421 GCA_041743205.1 Thermomicrobiales bacterium
ATCAGGGTGGAAGGAATACCAGGCGCGCGGCACGCTCGCCGGCGAAGCGCTTCCGGCCGGTCTTCGACGGGGCGATCCACTGCCGGACCTTCGGTTCACGCCGGCCATCAAAAACGATGACGGTCACGACGAAAACATTTCCCGCGCCCGGCTCGCCGCCCTGATTGGCGCCGGCCTGGCCGACAGGCTGGAACAGATCAGCATCGACCTGTTCGGGAGTGCCCGGAAAATCGCGTCCGGGGCTGGATTCGTCCTCGCAGACACCAAGTTCGAGTTTGGCTTCATCGACTCCGAGTTGACCCTGATCGACGAAGCGCTGACGCCGGATAGTTCCCGCTATTGGGACACGGCAAGCTGGAAGCCAGGCGCCGAGCCGCCGAGCTTCGACAAGCAGGTCGTTCGCGACTGGCTCGAAGCGAGTGGTTGGGACAAGGAGCCACCGGGGCCAGAACTCCCTGCCAGCATCGTCGGGGCCACGCGTGACAAGTACGCCGAGGTCCTGCGCCGTCTCATCTCCATCGATCACAAGGAGCAACGTCAATGACCGATACGGTCGCGGTTGGGCATCGCTGGATCATCGAGGCCGAGATCATGCCGAAGCAGGGCGTTAACGATCCGCACGGCGATGCAGTGATGTCTGGGCTCAAATCACTCGCGTTCGACGGAACCCGGCGCGTGCGCGTCGGCAAGCTGATCCGGATCGAGGTGGATGCCGATTCGGAAACGGATGCCCTCGACCAGGGAACCCGGATGTGCGAAAGCCTGCTGGCGAATCCTGTTATCGAGGAGTTCGTCGTCTCCGCCGCCCGGATCGGCTAGGGAGGGACCATCGATGCCGAACCTTCGCGCCGGTGTGATTTCGTTTCCCGGCAGCAACGGCGACGATGACGCGCTGCACGCCCTGGAGCACGATCTCGGGGTGGACGTGCGCCGCGTCGACTACCGCGAGACCGATCTTTCCGATCTCGACGCCATCGTGCTTCCTGGCGGGTTCTCGTACGGTGATGCGCTGCGCTGCGGGGCGATCGCCAGGTTCTCGCCGGTCATGGACCCGCTCCGCGCCTTCGCCGACGACGGCAAGCCGGTGCTGGGGATTTGCAACGGATTCCAGATCTTGTGCGAAGCCCACCTTCTGCCGGGAGCCTTGCTCCGCAATCGTACATTGAAGTTCCACTGCTTCTGGACGTCGATTCGCATAGAACATACCGATACGCCCTGGACGGCGTCGCTTGCGGCTGGTGAGGTATTGCGGTTGCCGGTCGCCCACGGAGAAGGCGCCTTCTACATCGACGACGATCGGTTGGCCGATCTCGAACGCAACCGGCAAATCGTCGGCCGGTACTGCACACCGAACGGCGCTATCGATGACAGCGCCAACCCCAACGGCTCGGTGGCCAGCATCGCCGCCATCTGCAATGAGCGACGGAATGTGGTCGGCATCATGCCCCACCCGGAACGCGCCGCCAACGACCTGGTCGGCGGCAGCGACGGTAAACGCCTCCTGGCCGGCATTCTCGGAAGCGACCTGATCGCCGGTTCAATTCGATAGAGACCATAAACCCGAAAGGATGACTTTGTGTCGAAAGAGACCTACCAGACGCTGCTCGATCGCCTCGGCGAGGCAAGTGACATCGGCGGCGTGCTCAGCCTGCTTGGCTGGGATCAGCAGACGATCATGCCGTCGAAGGGCGCGCCGATCCGGGCGAGCCGGATGGCGACGCTCACCAGGATCCTGGACGAAAAATTCTCTTCCGCCGAGCTGGAAACCCTGTTCGACGGCCTGGCCGAGTACGAACAGGGTCTGCCATTCGATTCCGACGAGGCGAGCATCATCCGCGTCGCCCGTCGCGACTACGAGAAGAACCGGTTGGTTCCGACCGACCTCAAGGTTGCGTTGATGAACGCGTCCAACGACGGGTACGGCGCCTGGGTCGAGGCCCGCGCCGCGTCGGACTTCTCGATGCTCCAACCGTATCTCGAAACCACGGTTGGCTTGCACCGGCAGGCAATCGAGCACATCCGCGCCGCCGACGCCAGCTTCACGGAGGACTACGATGTCCTGCTCAACGACTACGAGCCGGGCCTGAAGTCGTCCGAAGTCACTCGCGTCTTCGATGATCTCAAGGCGGCCACCATCCCGCTGGTCGACCGCGTCCGGAACCGCGCCGATCGCGTCGATGACTCCTGGGTTCACGGCGAGTATCCAATCGATGTGCAGGAACGGGCGGTGCTAAAGGTCGCTCATCAGCTCGGGTTCACCGACGACGCCTGGCGGCTCGACGTCACCCACCACCCGTTCGCCTCGTCGCCGGGCATCGACGACATCCGGATCACGACCCGGTATCACGACGATTTTCTCAACCCGGCCTGGTTCGGGACCATGCACGAATTCGGCCACGGTCTCTACGAGCACGGCGTCAGCAAGACGCTCGAACGCACGCCCTTGGCGCGGGGAGCGTCGATGGCCTTCCACGAGTCCCAGAGCCGGATGTGGGAAAACCTCATCGGCCGCAGCCGGCCGTTCTGGTCCTGGGGCCTGCCCGTGCTCCAGGAGTACTATCCCGGGAAGTACGCCGGCGCCACCGAAGACGACCTTTACCGGGCCGTCAACAAACTGGGGCCCTCGCTGATCCGGGTCGAAGCCGACGAGTTGACCTACAACCTCCACATCATCCTCCGCTTCGAGATCGAACGCGATCTCTTCTCCGGCAAGATTGAGGTCGCCGACCTGCCGGAAGCCTGGAACGCCAGCGTCAGGCAATATCTCGGTCTCGATGTCCCGAACGATGCCGAGGGCGTGTTGCAGGATGTCCATTGGGGACTCGGGATGTTCGGCTACTTCTCGACCTACGCCCTGGGCAACGTGGTCTCGCTCCAGCTCTGGGACCGCATTCGGCGCGAGTTGCCGACCCTCGACGAGCAAACGGCCCGCGGCGAATTCGCCGAACTCCGAAACTGGCTGAAAACCAACATCCACCAGCACGGACGAAAGTACACGCCCGGCGAATTGCTGACCCGCGTCGTGGGGACCGAGCGCTTCGAGGCAGCGCCGCTGATTGCCTACCTCACCGCCAAGGTCGACGACCTCTACGGGACGGCGTAACGCGAACCTCTTGGTCCACGGTTGTGCCGACGCGAGAGGGCGTCCATCGCCAGATTGTCATTCCGAGCTGCCCCTGCGGGTTGCGAGGAATCTTTTGACGACGCATCCTGTCTGACACAATACCCAGCCGGTTGCCGCCCGGATACCCAACCGGCCAGATCCGGTTTGCGACCGGATTCAGCGGGGCCGGTCCGCCCTTACGGAAGACTCGCGTGTGTCCGCCCCTACGGATGTGGGCGACCTTAAACTGGACCGTTGCCTTCAATTGGGCGGCTCCGTTCGACACAGATTCGACAACCATGCCGTTTGCCAGAACCAATACTCGGTCGAATCAGGCTTGCTTCGCTGCCGCCCCTGCGGAAGTGGCTCACGATTCAAATCGCCTGGCGGATGCGAGCCAGTCCTGACCTCGCCTCAATCCGCCACGCCGCGGGTGATTGCGCTTAATGTTTCCAGCGGCGCCTTGGGCTCGCGGTCTTCCGTGAGGAGGCCGTTGGTTTCCTGCTCAGTATCCGCAAGTTGCGTGTAGCAGAATCCGCAGATCAGCAAGGATTCGCTCAGCGCATTTGTTAGCTCCCGGTACTTCTCCACGAACGCCTCCGGCGACGATACCTTGCCGTACCCAAACCACTCCTCATCCGAACTCGGCGCGAAGCTGACGCCGCCAAACTCGGTAACCATCACCGGCTTGCCGCCGGTCTCGAAATCGCCGACGGCGAGATGCCGGGATCCCGGGAAGTACGTCGCGATCGTCCCGGGCAGTTGAGATTCATGCGAATAGCGGTCCCGCAGCACCTGCGGATCCCATTGATAGTCGTGGATGGTGAACAGGTCGCCGATCACGTTCTCCCAGCCGTCGTTGCCGATGACCGGCCGGGTCCCGTCCAGCGTGTGGGTTCGGTGATAGGCGGCTTTGACCGCGTGCTGCTGCGCTTCGGATGCGCCCAATTCGCTGACGCCCCAGCTTTCGTTGAACGGGACCCAGGCGATGACCGACGGGTGATTCCGGTCCCGGATCACCGCCTCCCGCCACTCGTCGAGATGCCGGTCGATTGCCCGCTCGGTGAAGGTGAAGGCGTTGACCGTTTCGCCCCACAGCAGCAGGCCAAGGCGGTCGGCCCAGTAAAGAAATCGAGGATCCTCGATCTTCTGGTGGGTCCGGGCGCCGTTGAACCCGAGTTGCTGGATCAGTTCCACCTCGCGTTTCAGCGCCTCCGGCGAGGGCGCTGCCAGCTGGCTCTCGGGCCAGTACCCCTGGTTGAGAACGAAGCGCAGGAACACGGACCGCCCGTTGATCAGGAAGCGCCGGCCGGACAGCTCAATCGTCCGCAGTCCAAGATACGACTGCACCGCGTCGTCCAGTCCGCCTTCGCTGAACGTCAGCTCGGCCCCGATCAGGTTGGGCTTGTCGGGCGACCAGATCAGCCGCCCGTGCTCCATCGTCCGTGGTCCGGAGCCAAGGTGCATTTGCCCAACGATTGTCCGTCCCGAACAGCTCGTGCGCAGCGTCGAGATCGGTTCGCCTTCGAATTCGAGATCGATCCGCAGCGTCGATCCGGAGGCGGGCGGTTGCGATAACTCCACTTCGTAATCCACCAGCCAGCGCGCCGCGTCGAACCGCCAGCGCACCGAAAGGATGCGCGTGGGAGGCGTCGTCTCGGTCCAGACCGGCTGCCAGATGCCGCTCGTCCGGTGGTACCAGATCACGTGCGGCTCCGGGAGCCAATCCTGCTTGCCTCGGGGCTGTTCGGCGTCATGAGGATCGTCGTGAGCGCGAACGACCACCCAGTGGTCTTCCGTCTCCCTGCCGGGATCCAGCGCGTCGGTGACGTCGAAATGAAACGGCGTGTGCCCGCCCCGATGCTCGCCGGCCTGCACTCCGTCGACCCACACCGTGGCGTGGTAGTCGACCGCCCCGAAGTTGAGGATGAGCCGTTCGGCCAGACCCGTACGATTGTCTGAGACGGACCGGGCGTACCACGAAATCGGGTGGTGCGACTTGTCGGCGATGCCGCTCAGGTCCGACTCGGGCGGGTAGGGCACGGTGATGGTTCGATCCAGCGATTCGGGCTTCTGGAACCACCGTTCCCTGATTCCGATGTCGTCGTCGTCGAACCGGAAACGCCACTCCCCGGTCAGGTCGACCCAGCCCGGGCGCGAAAACTGCGGATTTGGTGACGACGCCAACGCTTCGACCAGCATGCAACGCTCCTGGGTGAGGAATCGATTCAGGCAGCGATGATACGGCAGTCGCGGTGACGTGTCTCCCTATCGGGTGACGCCTTTGACGTGCGCATGACTTTCAGCGCCAATAAACATCCGTGCTGTCCAGGCGGCTCGATTAAGGGGCAGCCAAACGATTGGTGGCTGGTCGACCCAACTTTCTTACGGTTGCGGAGCTTGTCTCCGCCCGTGCTCGGCGATCACTGTCCTTCGCTTCCACGACGGGCGGAGACAAGCTCCGCAACCGTACAGAGATCATTCTCGCCGCCTGCGAACCGAATCCTGCGGTCCAATCGTCTCGCCTCCGCCTCGCTGGTTTGGACGTTACTCCGGCGTGGCGTCGCTGCTTTCGCCGGCCAGGATCACGTCGAGCGTTTCCTGGTCCGGGGCGTAGACGTACGTGACGGCTGTTCCGTCAACGGTGATTTGAACGATGGCGTCGTCGGATTCGATCAGGTAGGTGTCGCCTTCTGAGGTGGCGTCGGCGTCGAGCCGGACGCTTTCCCGGTTGCCAAGCGCGGTCGCGAACTCGTCCGCGTCGTCCTCGGAATCCCACGCCGATTGCCAGAGGATGGCTTCGCCGGCGTCGGACGTGGTCACCGCGTAGGCGTCGCCGCCCCAGCCTTCCGACGCGGTTGTGATCTGCTCGTCGCTCAGGTCGCCGCCATCGGCGAGGATGATCGAAATCTGGTACTCGCCCCAGGTGTCCTCATCGATCGTGCGCGCGTCCGAGCCGAGAATGCCTTCCAGATCGGGCGTCTCGACCATGATGGCTTCTTCACCGTCGAGATACTTGTCGGGGTGCAGAATCTGTTCGGACGTCGTCGGCGGGTTGGCGTAGGCTTCATCGACCAGGTCCCAGCCGCCATCGTCGAAGAGGAACTGGGTGAAAACCTGGCCCTGATCGTACGGGAAGAGCAGGGTTAGGGCGATGATCGGCGGCGCATTGTCCAACTGCTCCGTGGAAATGTCCTCGGATTCGATTTCTTCGAGAAACTCCCGGGCCAGCCGCATGTCGCCCAGGATGAAGTCGATCTGGGCCAGCGTCGCGTCACCTTCGATCAACGCGGTAATGGCAAGGGACTCGTCGCTGTT